>NZ_DFLC01000022.1:114117-137083 GCF_002374005.1 Fibrobacter sp. UBA3629
GCTGTTTGCAAGATCAACATCGACTCTGACAGCCGTCTCGCCATGACTGCCGCTATCCGTAAGTATTTCGACGAACATCCGGAACACTTCGACCCGCGCCAGTACCTCAAGCCGGCTCGCGAAAACATGCAGAAGATGTACGAACACAAGATCGTCGACGTTCTTGGTTCCAACAACAAGCTGTAATGTTTGATTTGTCATCCTGGAGGTCGCGCAGCGACCGATAGGATCCAAGCCAAAAGCTTAGGACACCTCGGAACATTCCGGGGTGTTTTTTTATATTTAAAGCAAATTAAGGAGTTACCATGTTTTCATTCCGTGCCAGCAATTTTTTCTGTTTGATTCCTGCCGCCATTTTCGCCTTGAATGATGCAGCTTCGGCAAACACGTGTACGGATGCCGTCTATCAGAACCAATCGCCGATGATGTTCAATCGTGAAAGCTTCGTTCGCGTTGATTCTGTTTATATAAACGATGACAGCAGCTCCTGGAAAGGGAAAAAATATATATACAACAATGGAATTATTGAAAAAGTCCGTGCGGATTTCAAGAATGAAAATCATGCACCCGCCTTTTGGATTTTTTACAATGATACCAACGAGACCGTATTGAAGAACGAAGGGTATGAATACATCGTATCTGGAGAAAAAACACAAGATACCTTATTGTATGATATTAAAACGTATTATAAGGGAAAATTTGAATATACTCAATTAATTAAGATTGCTCCAAATTATTTAAGTGAAGAACTAAAAAATTCTTCTTATTCAGAACTATTGGAAATGTTTTTCAGAAACGATTCTCTTATTGATTCAAGAACTGTAAACTATAATACTGATTCTTCAAGAACAGAAGAAAGATTCTATGTTGCGGATCTAGATGATAATTATAAATGTGAACTATACGATGAAGAAAATAATCTTCTATCTACTTTTTTATACAAGCCCGGCGAAAATGGATTCTCTATAATACAATCTAAAGGGGATAATTATACTGAAACCTATTTTATAAATGTAAAACAAAATACAACCTCTATCCGCAAGACTCTCAAACCCGTCAAAATCTCCCCCAGGGCCCGCTACTTCGACCTGCTGGGCCGTTATAAGTACACGAGATAATCCCACATTCTGTCCGCACTGCGGGGGCGATTTCAATAGGATTCAAACAAAAAACGTTGAAACCGTTAGGCACACGCCTGGCGGTTTTTTGTTATATTTAAAGCAAATTAAATAGGAGGAATAATGGAACAACTCAAAAAAAGCGATTTTATCGCCTTGTTTTTTGCTAGTGCATTCGCGATGAGCACCACCGTTTCTGCCAACACTTGCACAGACGCCGTTTTCAAAGAGATTGCTGGTTACTACATGATTGAAGATAGCGGACTCCAATTAGATTCCGTCATCTCGCCAAATTTTTACAATCAAACATACACATACTCCAATGGCAAAGTGAGCAGAAGCCAATTTTTCGAGAAAGAAAGCGGCTCGACCTCCACAATGAATTACTATTGGAACAAGGATGAAAGCACCTTGACAAAACAGGGCATCGAGTATTTCATGAAGGATTCCACCTCAGGAGATACCACATTTATTTTCGAGAATTATTATGTCCAGGGAGTCTTGGGGAACCAAAAGACCATAAAGGTGACAAGTCCGTCCGCAAGCGTTCTGACTAAAGATCTGGATTTCGGTCAAGAAATTTTCGAGGAAATCATCAACAAGGGCGATACCGTGGTCATCAACAGATACTCCGGGAAGGACAATTCGGCATCGCTGTCCAATACAAAATTGTATGTAAGCAGCACGGAAAGCGACAAATGTCTTGAACTGAACAAAAATGGAACAATCGCCAATACGATTACTTACGAGCCCATGAACGACGGCTATTCGTTGTCATTTTATGCCGATGGATTCATAACGATACATTATTATTCAAAAACCGAAGGAACCACCTCTATCCGCAAGACTGTTAAGCCCGTCAAAATCTCTCCCAAGGCACGCTATTTCGATCTGCTCGGCCGTTATAAATTCACGAAATAAACGATGATGCCCGCCTTAGTTCGACATGCTCACTACAAGCCGCGGGCATGACAATGCTATCCTCCATTATCCATCATCCATTATCAATCATCAATTATGTACTGCCCTCACTGCCATTCCGAACTAAAAGACAACGCCACGTTCTGCCCGCATTGCGGGAGCGACGCCAATACCGGCTGGAAAGAAGGCGCAGAATTTACCGACCTCGAAACGCCGGATTACGATGAAATTTTGGAGAATGAATTCGGGACGGACGAATACGGCAACAAGAAGAAAAAGGCGAACCCGTTCGCCATCGCGGCTGCGGTAATTGTGGCGCTCGCGTTTGTCGCTGCAATGGTTCTAGCCCGATAGCCTTACGCGAAGGTTTTCTCTATTTCCTTGATGGTGTCTTCGGCTTCGCTGAACTCGTAGTCGTCAATCTGGTTAACGAGCTTTGTGATCAGGTCATTGACCTGGTCGCTGAATGCGAGATTTTCGACGGAATCCAGAATGCGCTTGCATTGTGTCGATGAACAGGAATCAACGGCCGGTTTCAATTCTTCGAGGGCTTTTTTCAGTTTTTCAACCGCATTCGGATCTGCAACTTTTTGCGCCGGGGTCGCCTGTTCTGTGGCGATATCCTTAAGCACAACCGAGAGATCTTCGATCAATTCGTGGAGCGCTGATTCAAATGCGTTGTATTCGTCAAAATTACGCTGCTTTTGCGATAGGGTGTTTTCTACGGCTGCACCGAGCGATTGGACATGCGTGGAGCCGATGGTTCCGCAAAGACCCTTGATGGTATGGGTAATGCGCGTCGCCTCTTCGAATTTGGACGTCTCAATTTTCTTGCGCAGGTCCAGTCCTGCATAATCGCGAACAAAGCCTTGCAGGATTCTCAAGTAAATGGTCTTGTTGTTGTTCGCATGGTAGAGACCGGAAGATGCATCGAAATTCCTGACCTTGGAGAACTGCGACACAAATATCGAATCGTCTTCGGCCATCTGGTTCTTGCCGGTCGAAACGACTGTCCGCTGTGATTCTGCTTCTTCGGCCGCAACAGGAAGGAACTTGGCCAAGTCCTCGTATAGCAAGGTCGGGTCGATCGGCTTCACGATATAGGAGTTCATACCGACCTCGAAGCATTCTTCCTTGTCTTTCTGGAATGCGCGGGCGCTCATGGCAAGAATCGGGACTTTCTTGAAATACTCCTCTCCCCTGCCTCGGATTTCCTTTGTCGCCGTAATGCCGTCCATCACAGGCATCTGCAGGTCCATAAGCACCAGATCGAAGGAATTCGGTTTCAGAAGGTCGAGCGCTTCCTTGCCGTTGTTCGCAATCATCGTGGTTAGCCCGACAGAATTCAGGAGGGATGTCGCCAGTTCCTGGTTCATCTGGTTGTCCTCCACGAGCAGAACCTTCGCCGGCTTGAAATAAATTTTGCGTTTTTCCTTCTTGACGGCCTTTCGGTAGGTAAGCGTCAGACCTGTGGCTTCTTGCAGGGCGCTGAGCAGCGAACTGATCTGTAGCGGTTTCGCAACGCAACTGTTATAGCCGAGTTTGACAGCCGTATCATGCTCCTGTTCCTCGAAATGGAGCGGGTGCATGAGAATTTTCGGGATGGAACGCATGGATTGCGGGATTCCCTTTGCAAAGTCGAACCCGGTTTCGAGGCCCATCTTGTAGTCGACGAGGAAGATGTCGTAGGGGGCTTCCTTGGCTTCTTCGTGGGCTTGGATAAGGTCGAACGCCTCGGCTGCCGAACAGGCTTCCTCGACCACGCAGTTCAACTTGGAAAGGATATGGCGCAACACGGCGCGAGCGTTTGCGCAATCATCCACCAGCAACACGTTCTTGCCGGCAAACGAATTGACGCTCTTCCATTTCGGCGTGCTCGCCTGGGGCGCTATCGGAATGGTAATCGTGAAGAAGAATCGAGAACCGACGTTCTGTTCGCTTTCGACCTGCATCTGTCCGCCCATGAGTTCCACGAGCGATTTGGAAATGACAAGCCCAAGTCCCGTGCCGCCGTACTTGCGGGTCGTGGAGCCGTCCGCCTGGGTGAAAGCCTTGAATAGCCTCCCCTGCTGTTCGGGCGTCATGCCGATGCCCGTATCCTTCACGCTGAAGGCCAGGCGCACGTTCTTGTCGGTCATGCTTTCGACCTGGACTTTCAAAGTGATGTCGCCTTTCTCGGTGAACTTTGTCGCATTGTTCACGAGGTTCGTGAAAATCTGCGAAAGGCGTAGCGGGTCGCCCATGAGAGTTTCGGGGATATCCGGGTCCACATCGACAATCAATTCGATGGGTCGGCCGGCGATTCGGACTTCGGCAAGCGATGCCACTTCGCTGATGACATCCTGCAAAACAAACTGCGTGACTTCGAGTTCCTGCTTTTTGGCTTCGATTTTCGAGAAGTCGAGGATATTGTTGATGATGCCGAGCAGGGACTTTGCCGCATGGCTGATGCGGTCGACAAAACCGCGCTGGCGCTCGTTCAATTCCGTTTCCGAAATAAGGTGCGCCATGCCGATAATCGCATTCATCGGGGTGCGGATTTCGTGGCTCATGTTGGCGAGGAATTCGCTCTTTGCCTGGGTGGCCTGTTCTGCAATTTCCCGAGCGGCCATGATTTCGGAAATGTCCGTCATCGAGAACATGTAGCCCACGATAGATTCCTGGGCCTTGAGCGTTACGGCTTCGCCGCGGAACCAGATTTCGCTCTGGCCGTTCTTGGACGGCAGCATGAACGAATCCTTCCAGATTTCGCGCTTGTCGAACGCCTCGTTTAATTTTTCCATCACGTTGTCGGGGAAACCGCACGAAGTAAGGTCGTTGAGGGAGAATCCCAACAGGTTCTGCCAGTCCATGCCGAAGATGTCGCCAAGTTGCTTTGACATGTACTTGATATGTCGGCTCCGGTCAAAAATCATGAGCAGGGAGCGGTCGGCCGAAAGCATGATGGTGTCAAGGATGGTGTCTTTCTGGATGCCGCTCGTTTCATCGTTCAACATGAAGAGGTAGCGGATGCTGCCGTCGGCTTCGGAAAGGAACTGGAAGAATATCTTCCACCAGAATTCTTCACCCTTCGAATTCTTGATCATCACCATCGTCTGGCGTTCGCTGGGGTGCAGTTCGCCTCCCATCGCCACGCGGTGTGCAAATTTCTTGAACTGCTCGGACGGAATGTATTTCCAAAGGGTTTCTCCCTTGATATCTTCACCGTCGTTCAAGAAATCGATAATTGTGCTGCTCGCCTGCAGAATGTCGAAGGATTCGTTTGTAAGGATTAGCCTCAGATTCGGGCTCGACAGGAGCGTATCGAAAAGCGAACTGGAACTCACGCTGTCGTTCAAGTCTTTTTCGATGAAATGTTTGAACAGGACTCGGGCGATAAGCCCCGCAAGGAGCATCAGGATGATGACTGCGAGAATGAGCGTCAGCTTGATTCCCTGGAACCGTTCGTTGAACTTTGCGACGACGGAGTTCTGGTGTAGAATGCGCACGACATAATAAGGCGACTTGCTCATGGGCGACATCATGAAGACGAAGCTCTGCCTATGGTTGTTGGTGCGTTCCAGGCGGAGGACTACGCCTTTCCCATACATCATGAGGGAGTCTACGTCGAAATCGCTCGAAACCATGTCGAGAAGCGTGCGAATGCTGTCCAGGTCAATTTTGCCAAGGTTCGTCTGCTCGGGATAATGCTCGATGATGTTGCTGTTGTTGTCGAGCAGGAGGATGATTCCGCCTTCGTTCTTGTCGACGCCGCTACTGAGCGTCTGCTCCAGTTCCTGCGTTTCCACATCTTCGGCCACGACGCCCTTCACATGTTTGCTTTTGTCTCGGATGGCTTTGGAAAGTGTCAGGACTTTCTTGTTGTTCGGTTTGCGGAAATTGGGCCCCGTGATGGCCACAAGCCCGTTGTTTCGCGACGCTTCCAGGTACCAGTCTTTGGTTCTGAATTCAGAAACACCTTTGTCAAGCGTGTTGCCCCGTGCGCTGATGTATTCGCCGTCGGCAGAACCGAAATAGACATCTACATGTTTTTCGTTTCCTTGCAGGTGCTTTTGAAGAATGGACTTTGCGTTCTGCTTGTTGATTCCGGACGCGTTTGATACAAATTTCGAAAAAAGTTCCTGTCGCTTGGAAATGAGCGCCTCGCATGTTTCGACGGTCCGTTTTAGGGCGATTTCGGAGCTGCTGTAGGCTGTAGAAATCAAGGAATTTTCGAGATAGTAGAGAAATGCAAAGACGAGCAATACGGTTGCGATGATAATCGGAATCGTATAGACAAAGGAAATGCGCCAGCTCAGCTTACGGCGCTTTGCGTTTGCGGCACTTCTCGTCAAAATGAATTATCCTTGAACTGTTCGTAGGTTTGGGGGAGCTCGTCTGCGATGCTGATAAATGCATCCACGACATCGGGGTCGAATTGAGTTCCCTTTCCGTTTTGAATTTCCTTGACCGCATACTGGTGCGGATAGGGATCCTTGTAGGGGCGTTTGGATACAAGCGCATCGTAAACATCAGCGACAGCCATGAGCCTTGCACCTACCGGGATTTCGTCTCCCTTGAGCTTGCGCGGGTAGCCCTCCCCGTCCCAGCGTTCGTGGTGCGCCCATGCGATATCGGCAGCAATCTTTACCATCGGATTGTCATGGAGTTCGTGCGTGGCGTTCATGAGAACGTCATAGCCCATCTTGGGATGCTGACTCATGATTTGGCGTTCGCTGTCGTTGAGTTTTCCCGGTTTGCGCAGGATTTCGTCCTCGATGCCGACCTTCCCTATGTCGTGTAGCGGAGCTGCGGTCGCATAGTAGTCGACGTATTCCATGGAAGGAATCGATTCGGCAAATTTGGGGTTCTTCTGGAGAACTTCCGCAAGCCGCTGGACAATGACCTGCGTGCGCTTGATATGCCCGCCCGTTTCGGGATCGCGGAATTCGGCAAGCGAACCGAGGCTTGTAAGCATCACCTTGAGGGTCTTGCGTAAATCGGCCGTTTTTTCGTCGACAAGTTCGTGCAGGTGGTCTCGCTGGCGTTTGTATTCGAGCTGGTTTTTAACACGAAGGAGCACAAGTTGCGGATTGCAGGGCTTGGCGATGTAGTCCACCGCTCCGAGATCGAGGCCGGTCTGTTCGCTGTCGCTGTCGGACTTGGCTGTCAAGAAAAAAACAGGGATATCCTTAAGGTCTTCCTTGGTTCGCATGACGCTTAGCGTTTCGTAACCGTCCATTTCGGGCATCATTACGTCGAGAAGGACAATATCGGGGTGTACTTTTTCGGCAATCGATATACCTTTCTTGCCGTCCTTGGCCACATAGACATCATACTGGGATGATAAAACGCCTTCCAGGATCTCGATATTCGTCTTTGTATCGTCGACAATTAAAATTTTGGCACGGGGTTGTTCCATAAGCCCAAATATATGTTCAAAAAACAAAATAAGACAGCCTGTTTTATTCCAAAGTGGAATAAGGGAAAAAACGTAATGCCTTGACAGGCTTTGTTTTATTACCAAAAACTTACTTTATTATTGCGTTTTACGTTGATAATTTGTAAATACAAAAAACTACGACGGGGATTACGCCAAATTGAATTAAATTATATTAAAGAGCGAAAAAAGGAGTCCAAAATGGCCATGGTTTGGGTAAAAAAGGAAATTTTAGCGCTACTTTTTTGTGCGGGCGCTGTTTCTGCACAAGTCGATGTTACCCCCTTCTGGCGCTCTGTCGACAGCGTTAGCCGGAGCCTGGGCAACTCGGCCAACGACCTGTATACCGACCTCACCCTCCTCGACACCATAAAGCTTGCCGGGGAAACCTTCCCCATCACCTGGAAAAGCAGCGACACGCTATTTTTGGGCCACGACGGCCACGTCAACGGCAGGTTTGTGGGCGAAAACAAGCAAGTGACCCTCACGGCGACTATTCACGACGGCCTGAGCGCAAAGACGCAGGACGTGCCTTTAAAGGTCTCTATCCATGGGTATGAACCCTACTCCAACTACCTTTTCGCGTATTTCCCGGCCAACGACAACGAGAATATCTACTACGCGCTGAGCAACGACGGCTATAGCTTTACCGCCATGAACAACGGAAAGCGCGTGGTGGCCGCCGACACGGTAAGCATCAAGAAGGGGCTCCGCGACCCGCACGTGCTGCGTGCACCCGACGGCTGGTTCTACATGGTGAATACCGACATGAAGAGCGCCGAAGGTTGGGCAAGCAACCGCGGCATGGTGCTTATGCGCTCCCGCGACCTCATCAACTGGGAACACAGCACGGTGCACTTCCCCGATAAATACAAGGGCAAGAACTTCGCGAACGTAACCCGCGTTTGGGCCCCGGAAACGTTCTGGGACGACACCTACGACAACGGCGACGGCACCAAGGGCCGCCCACTCGTGTACTTCTCCCTCCTGACCAACGACGGAACCATCCCCTACGACAAGGTTTTCTACGCCTACTCGAACAAGGACTTCACCGATTTGGAAGGCGAACCGCAGCACTTCTTTGACCGCGGAAAATCGACCATCGACATGGATATCGTCTACAACCCGGTAGACAAGTTCTACCACGCCTTCTACAAGAACGAGGGCGATGGCGGCATCTGCAAGGTGACCGCAAGTTCGCTCATGCCCAAGAGTGGAGCCGCCAGCGGTTCGCAGTGGAGCAAGCCGAGCAAGGCTCTGCAACAGACGACCGAAGCCGTGGAAGGTGCAGGAGTGTTCAAGCTCATCAACCAGAATTCCTGGGTGCTCATGTATGACTGCTACATAAACGGGCATTACCAGTTCACGAGCAGCCCCGACCTCGAAAACTTCAAGTTCGTGCAGGATACCAAGACGAGCGGCGCATTCACGCCCCGCCACGGGACAATCCTCCCGGTTACTGCCGAAGAGACAGCAAAACTCATGAAGGCCTTCCCCACCCCGGACTTTGAACCGCGGGTGATTGAAATTCCCGATTCCATAGGCGTGTGCGACGGGAAGAAGGTTGTTGGCCCCTGCAGCGGCACGAAGATTGTCCCCTACGTGAAGGTAGATGACGGTGGCTGGAACGAAACGCTTGACCTGAAGGTCGCAAAGGGCGCTACGGTGCAGTTCGGCCCGCACCCCTGGGACGGCAAGATTTGGAACTGGGATGGCCCAAACGGATTCAAGTCCACCACCCGCGAAAACACGCTCAAGAACGTAGACGGAGACTTTAGCGGCTACTACACTGTCGTTTACACGAACGAGACCGGATGCAAGAGCCGGGCGAGAATCAAGCTTGTGGTAGATGACCCGGACAAGCCCTATAAGGAACCCGATACCACGACTCGCATCGTCGAACGCAGCCTGAATACCCGCGACCTCGAATTCTCGGGATTACCCGTGCAGACAATTTACTTCACTATCCATGGACAGGTTCTTGAAGGAAAACCGCAAGTGCAAGGTCTATATATTCGAAAAGAATTGTTTGAAAACGGGACATCGAAAATTTCAAAGATTAGCGTAAGGTAAAAGATGATTTGCCCCAAATGCAAGCGAAAATACGAAGACGACATGCCCAAGTGCCTCTGGTGCGATGCACCGAACCCGAACTACGGAGCGGAAGATACACCGGAAAACGAAACCGAACCTGAAATCAAGCCCGAAATTAAGGCTGAAACGCCCAAGCCCGAAACAGAACCCGCAAAAGGACACCTCCATCACAACTCAAAGGAGCCCGGCCTTAAAATATTCTGGCTAGCACTCCTTCTCGGTTTTACCGGTTTACACTGTACTAACAGCGGCAGAACCCTTCGCGGTGCACTTTACCTGGTTTTCGGCGGACTGTTTTACAAAATGGTCTACCTCATCTTTCAACATAACGGAATCGCGATTCCTGCCGCGGTATGCGCTGTCGCCTTTGCCTGCAGCGCTGTCATTGTATTCCTTTTCCTGAAGGACTTGTGGAAAATCTCACTCGGCAAGTACAGGAACCGAAAGACGGGGAAAAAATACGAGTCCAAATCATGGATGCCCGCATTGGCTCTCATTTTCACAATTTCCCACGTCGTGATGTTGAATTATAACGGATATACCACCTATGAGATTGTATGGAACAACGGTGAACGAGTTACCGCCAAGATGAAACTGGCAGTCGAAGACTACATGCTTGCCCAAAAGAATTATTTTGAACAGAGCGGCAAAATCGGCGACGTAAAGGAAATCCGCTACATGAGCGGATTCGTCAAATGGAACGGACAATTCCTATACAGAATGGACGGGAAAGGTCTTGAAGTCACGTACATGTCGAATTACCACTGCCCGTACAACACTATATGGCAAATTCTCCCAGTCATCCACAACGGCACGCTCGATTGGGAAATCAATCTCCCCGAAAACAGCCGGTGCAACGAATTTGCGCACCAACTCGTGAGCCTCAAGGAATCCCTGAGCAACGTGCCCAAGGAATCAGAGCCCGCCGCAAGCACGCCCGAGCTTGATAAAGGCGTTGACGGGGTCGGCGTAGTTCCAGATACCACCCAACAGGAAAAAAACAAGTAACGGATACATCACGATGAATAAAATATTTATTTCAATTTTAATGCTCGTCTTTGGCTTCAGCCAAGCTCAGAATCAGGCTGCATATATTATCGATGCTCTTCGCGGAGATTCTGTCACCGTCTATGAAATTGCGAAAGAAAAAAATAAAAAAGACAAGAAGGAAACATACAAGCTCGGCAAAAAGGCTTTTGCACTCGCCAATGGGACTATAGTCCACATCAACAAAAAAGACACGACTTTAAACTACTTATCCGAAAAAATCGGCAAAGACAAAAGCCGCAATGCAAGTTTTGCAACCGTCACCATTGATGGGAAAAAATATTTCATTGTAGCCGATGCTCTTATGTTCGGGGATAACCCGGAAGACGCAGTGGACTTCGTCAACAAGCACAAAAACATGCACACCCCTATTTGCCGATTCTTTTATTCGACAACTCCGTTCATCGCTATTATTATTTTACTTGTAATCTTTTTGACATCAGCGTTTTTAGCGGACTTAGCTCCTTTTACAATTGTAGCTGTACTATCACTGCTTGGTGCCGTTTCTCTTGAGATTGTTGGCATTTACAATCTGGGCACGGACATTCTCTGGTGGCTTGATACAGATGCTTTGGGATGGGGCATGCTCATCTTGTTGCTGCTATGTTTCTTGATAGCTGTTATAATTCAGATTTGCGGAATGAGCATATTTAAGAATAGAATAAACACATCCGATGAACCGGGAGCCGAGCTTATTGTCTGGAGGCCGATTATTTTTACAATTATTGCCATAGTAATTGCTTCTGCAGCCCTTTTGTTGGGAGGGATGAAAATAACGCCACAGCAAATGACCATAAATGTCGGATTTGCCATTTCAGGCATAACGGTTCTCATTGGAATGATTACCACGGTTATCGGCAACAGCAAAGTCATAGGTAAACTTTCAGGATTCGTTTTCTCGCTCTTTGCAATAATTTGGTGTGTCGGTGTCGCATGTTCAATTGTACTGTTCATCATTGGCTTTTTAAAGGTCTTCTTGCAAATGATTATCATGGCTGTTGCCGGCGCTTTCGGCATGTTCGTTCTTAGCAAGGCCCAAACATCCACTCCACCCATGCGATTCGAATATATAGATGCACATGGCGGGAGACACAACAACGAGATAGACTGTAATGCGGCAAACCGCAGAATTGCGGAACAAGAAGAAAACGGCTTCTAATCGAAGCAAGGATTAAAAAAAAATGGAATACGAATCTAACGCCCAACGATTCGATGTAACTTAATAAATGCGTTGACGGGGTCGGCGTAGTTCCAGATACCACCCAGCACAGAGATTCCCTGTAAGGGCAATTCCTTAATTTGAGCCAAATTCTCGTGGTCAATGCCCCCAAAGGCGATGACCTGCTGGTTCTTGTCCTTTAATTTGTCCGCCAGGTTCACAAAATCGACCGTTTCGACCGGTTCATAGACGGATTGGGGCTGGAAAACAGGGCCAATCAGTGCGCCAGCCACCCATTCGGGAAGCGATTCCAGCTGTTCAAGGCTGCGGCATAGCGCGACGCAATTGATACGTTTCCAGCGTTCGGGAATTTCGCCTGCGAGCACAGAGGCATCGATGACGCAGCCGCGCACTTCGAGGCGTTCGGCCATGTCGGGAGTTCCTCGGATCCAGATGCGGTCGCGGTATTCCATCGGAAGCGCCATAAGCCAGCGTTCGTAATCGCCTTCGCTTGCGTTTGGGGATCCCGCCCTTCCCCGCTTCCAGAGGATCAGGCGCGAAAGGCCACGCTTGAACATCTCCTCGATGTCGTCGAACTCGGAGGTAAAATCGTCAGGGGATGTCGTAAGCCACAGCCGCATGTGCGACAATATAGAATTTGTTATATTCTGCACATGGCCGATTTGAACGACAAAAAACTTGAATCCGGCGGAACTTCCGCGAACCAGCAGGGCATCCAGCCCGCTGCGTCGCAAAATGTAGATTCCGCGGACTTCGCGAAACTCGCCGATGCCACATCCTCCGAAGGAAGCAGCATCAACAGCGAGGACTACTGGTTCCTGAAACTGAACGGGAACTGCTAAAGGCGCAATGAGAGAACCCGCAGAACATAAACAGGAAAAAGAACGCTGCATCCTCGTGGGGATTTCGACACCCAAGGTGCGCCCGTGGCTTGTCTCCGAACAGATTGCCGAACTGGGCCGCCTTGCCGAGACTGCAGGGGCGATTGTCACGCGCAGCTTCTTACAGCGCGTTCAGAACTTTAGCCCGGCGACCCTCATCGGCGAAGGCAAGGTGAACGAGGTCAAGCGCGCCCTCGAAGAAGACAACGCGAAGATGGTCGTATTTGATGACGACCTCTCCGGCTCGCAGGTCCGTAACCTGGAGCAGCGCCTGCCCGGAATAAAGGTGCTCGACCGTACGGGCCTCATTCTCGATATTTTTGCAAAGCATGCCATAACCGCAGAAAGCCGCCTGATGGTGGAAGTCGCGCAGTTGCAATACATGATGCCGCGGCTCACCGGTGCGTGGACGCACCTATGCCGCCAGCACAACGGCGGCATCGGCACCAAGGGGCCGGGTGAGACGCAGCTGGAAACAGACCGCCGCATGATCCGCAAGCGCATCCAGGAACTCAAGAAGAAGCTCGAAAAAATCGAGGAGGCGCGCGAAAGCCAGGCCGAAAACAGGAACGACATTTTCCACGTGGGTATCGTCGGCTATACGAACGCGGGCAAGTCGACCCTCACAAACCGTCTGACCGGCGCGGACGTGTATGTAGAAGACAAGCTGTTCGCCACCCTCGATAGTACCACGCGAAAGCTTTATCTCGATGGCGAAAACATCATCCTAAGCGATACCGTGGGCTTTATCCGCAAGCTCCCCCACAACCTCATCGAGACTTTCAAGAGCACCCTCGGGGTGGCAGCGCATGCCGACTGCATTCTGGAAGTTGTAGACGGGAGTGCGCCGGATTACCGTGAACACCTGGAAGTGACGCACAAGACGCTCGAAGGCATCATCAGCAAAGACACTCCGCGCATCCGCGTGTTCAACAAGGCGGAAATCTGCGACGAGGCGCGCCGCACCGAGCTCTTGCAGAACTATCCCGAAGCCATCCAGGTAAGCGCCCGCGAAAACATCGGCATGGAGCGCCTGCGCGACGCATTCAAGACGCAGCTTGCCGCCTGGAAAAAGAAGCGCGAAGCACATGAAGAAGCCGAAAAGAAAAGGGCAGAAATGCCGTGGCCACCGGAGGGATGATTCACTCCGTTCAGAATGACGAACAACTAATGACCATTGACTATTGACCAAGAACTAATAATCCATGAACAAGGAAGAACTGAAAGAAAAATACGGGAAGAAGCGCGTACCGCACGAATGGCGCAAGACGGACTGGTTTACCACGCTCATCGTGACATTCTTCGGTTCGGGAATGAGCCCGAAGGCTCCCGGCACCATGGGAAGCCTCGCCGCGGCGATAGTCGCCTACCCCATGGCAGTTCTGGCATGCAGACTGTTCGAATTTGAATCCTATGTATTCATTGGTGGCGAAATATTCGGCCTGTTTATAAACCTGTTTTTCCTGGCCGCCGCCCTTATTGTGTTCTTTGCCTCAATCCCCTTCGTGAACAAGGCGATGAAGGATACCGGCACCGAAGATCCGGGCTGGATTGTCATCGACGAAGTCTGCGGCATCTTTATGGCGCTCGCCTTTTTACCCAGCAACTTGATTGTCGAATACCCCTTCTTCCTGGCCATTGCGTTCGGGCTGTTCCGTTTCTTCGATATCCTCAAACCGCTTGGAATTCACAAGTTCGAAAAATTTCCTGGAGCCTGGGGCGTGATGGCGGATGACCTGTTGGGGGGCCTCTATGCAGCTATCCTGCTCTGGCTCGGAACAATGATTGCCTTTCTCTTAAGTTTCTA
Source organism: Fibrobacter sp. UBA3629 (assembly GCF_002374005.1). Classification (NCBI taxonomy): domain Bacteria; kingdom Pseudomonadati; phylum Fibrobacterota; class Fibrobacteria; order Fibrobacterales; family Fibrobacteraceae; genus Fibrobacter; species Fibrobacter sp. UBA3629. Next base: position 128,585 of record NZ_DFLC01000022.1, read on the forward strand.
GTAGTCCTTGAGGCAGCGCACGGAATACATGTTGCTGCTCACGTCGAATTCCATCCTGAAATCGCCTGGGGGTTCGAGATGCCAGCCGTAGGCATCTCCGTCTTCGGTCGTAGAACTCCAGAAATGCGCGGAGACACCCAGTTCCACAAATTCGTCGGTCGCCTTGCCCGCAGGTACTATGTCGAACCCGTAACGGTCGCTGCCATCCCACTTGTCGCGGGATTTTAAACTCATCCAGGCGGCTTCCTTGCCGTCGCTATCCTCGATAAACGTGCGGAAGCGTTTCCATTCGTCGTTCTCGGGCAGGTGCCAGCCTGCAGGACAAGCCTTGTTTGCCATCTCGAAATTGTAAAGCCGGCCGTACTTTGCGCAGTTCTCGTTCTTGTTGTCGTAGCAGGCGCTCCCCTTCACGTTGTACGCGAGGTTTTCCGCCATCCATATGCGGCTCCCGATAACAACCGTCCTGTAGGTCTTGCCGTCACGGCTGTCGCGGAACGAGCCCGTCTGAGGCAGGGCAATCGCGAATGTCGCGCAAAGTAAAAGCGAAATGCAGGCAACTTTAGGGATGCAATTCACGCGAACCTCCTAGAACTTTATCGGATAGAGTAAATACCAGTTAAATTCCGGATAAACTTGGATGGCCGGGGCGGGCAGCTTGAAGTAGTTCAGGTACTTGATGAGTGTGCGTGCCCAACGGCTCTGCGGGCGGAACGCTTCCAGGTCATAATCAAGCGCCAAGTAGACTTCGCGGTGCCTGTCCTTGTCTGGAGCATGGTAGTCCATCGCCGTTTCGTCGATGCTCAGGCCCGCAGCAAAGGCTAGCCAGCTCGGATAATACTTCCGTGCACCAGCAGGCAGCAGGCGGTAGGGCTTGAACGATGCCCAGAATGTCTGGTTCACATAGTCATCGGTAAAGACGGCTTCGCCACGGTGAGTTGTCTTGTCGTAAAAATACGTAGAATTTATCCAGTAACTCCACTTAAGATCTACGTACTTGAATATAGGTACATAGCGTTCCGCCATTGGCAAGAAACCGCCGAGGGTTCCCGACAGCACGTCAAAAATGCTGAACCCCCATGCAGGCGAATATCCATCCTTCACATCGATTGCGATATGCGTCGCCATCGCGGAAAGGCCTGCATACAAATAGGACTGGAATTCCGAAAGGCCTGACCAACGGTATCCTTCATAGAAAGTTTCACCGAGAACCACGCCAGCCGCAAAATGGCCAAATTTATCCAGATTCAGCGCATACTTGAAATCGTTTTCAAAGTGAAAATGGCTAGAATCATTGTCCCACCAACCCTTCGCAAACACGAACACGTAGGCCGCCGCATACGAAGAAAGAGCAAGTCCGCCGACAGTTCCCACCTTCCACCACGAAATTTCCGACTTGATATCGACGGAATCCTCGCTACGGTAATCCCATGTGGAATCGCGCCAAGTAGGCGGATCATAAGGGGCCGCCTGCGTGGACTGCACAAGGCAAACCAGCAAAATAGCCACAATTGCGAGGGATTTTGGAAAGGAAAACTTCACTTTATTAAAGATAGAAAAGGAAAACCCCGCCTGAAGGCAGGGTTTTCTCGCAAAGTTGCATATAGCCAACAATTAGTCGCGGGCCAAGAGAAGCACGCTGTTCTGGCCACCGAAGCCGAAGCCATCGGACAGGGCGTACTTGAAGTTGTGGCTCGTGTTCTTGTTCGCGCAAACATCGAGGTGGATGCGTTCGTCCTGGTTGAATACGTTCGTCGTGGCATGGATCATCTGGTTCTGCAGCGACTTCACCGTGATGATGGCCTCGAGGGCACCGGCTGCGCCGAGGGCGTGGCCGATCATGCACTTGGAGGAGTTGATCTTCAGGGAATCGGAAGCACCGAACACCTTCTCGAGAGCGGAGCATTCAGCCACGTCGCCGAGCGGGGTGGATGTACCGTGGGTGTTCACGTAGCCCACTTCCTTCGGGGAAATGCCGGCATCGCGGAGCGCCATCTCGATTGCGAGACGCACGCCCTCGCCGTCTTCACGCGGAGCGGACATGTGGTGGGCATCGGCGCTCATGCCGACTGCAGCGACGCGGGCAAGGATGTTCGCGCCGCGCTTCTTGGCGTGAGAGAGGCTTTCGAGCACGAGAATGCCGGAGCCCTCGCCCATCACGAAGCCGTCGCGGTCCTTGTCGAACGGACGGGAAGCCGTTGCCGGATCGTCATTGCGCTTGCTCAAGGCATGCATGTTGGTAAAGCCGGCCAGGGCGAGCGGGTTCACCGTCTCGTCGGTACCGCCGGCCAGCATGATGTCGGCACGGCCAAGACGGATGGCGTCAAAGGCGGCTGCGATAGAATGGTTGGAGGTTGCGCAAGCAGAAACCACGGCGAAGCAGGGGCCCATCCAGCCGGTGCGGTTGGAAACTTCGCCGGCGGGCATGTTGGTAATCGACATCGGGATGAAGAACGGAGAAACACGGTTCGGGCCACGGGTGCCCCAGGTAACCGCGTTGTCGGTGTAAGTGTTCATACCGCCGATACCGGCACCGATAATCACGCCAGAGCGGGACGGATCTTCGGCTTTCGGATCGATTCCTGCATTCTTCAAGGCCTGGAAAGCGGAATAGACTGCATATTGGATGCACTTCGAGAACCTGGACTGGTCGCGAGCGCTGAAGAATTCGGAACCGTCGAATTCCTTGACCGCAGCCGCAATTTGGACCGGCAAAGCGGAAACATCGAACCTGTCGATTTTTGCGACGCCGGACTTGCCCTGCAGAAGGCTGTCCCAGAGGATGTCGGGAGAATTGCCAAGGGCCGAAACACAGCCCATACCAGTGATAACTACTTCTTCCATAGTGTGTTCCTGTATAACAAATTAACGAGGCCGAATATAGCAAATAATTTTCTTACAATAAAGTGTTTTATTTCTCATTGGGGGCATTGCTTGACGAATTACAAAAATAGGTGGACAAATGGCATAAAAAAAAGTATGTGAGACGCCTTGTTCACACAAAAAACTAAATTTAATGCGGTATGACAAAAAAGAAAAGTTCTAGAAACCTGGTCTGGATGGACCTGGAAATGTCCGGTCTTGACCCTGAAAAGGACGTTATCCTCGAAATAGCCACCATCGTCACCGATGCGGAACTCAACATCCTAGCCGAAGGGCCCGTCGTCGCCATACACCAGAGCGAAAATGTGTTTGAATCGATGGATGAATGGAACTCCTCGCACCACACTGCAAGCGGACTCGTGGACCGTTGCCGCCATTCCAGGTATTCCGTCTCCGATGCCGAGAAAGTGACTCTCGACTTTATCAAGCCCTTTACCGAAAAGACAAAGAACGTGCTGTGCGGCAATTCCATCACGCAGGACAGGCGTTTCCTGTATAAATATATGCCCGAAATATCGAACTGGCTATGCTACAGGAATATAGATGTCAGTTCCATCAAGGAACTCTCGTTCCGCTGGTACCCTCAGCTTGCCGAATTCCAGAAGGAAAAACGCCACGAGGCCCTGAACGACATCCGCGAAAGCATCGCCGAACTCGCCTACTACCGTAAGACCATTTTCAAGTAAATCGATGAAATATTACTACGACCCCCAGAATCGACTTCCCTACAAGAAAAGATTACGAAACCGTTGCATCGCTATCGCCATTTTTGTTGCAGCCTGCGCCCTGATTGGCTCGTGCATATTCAAGAACGACGAAAAGGCGACGCAACCGAGAGGATTCGTCGTAAACGGCAATGATCTTACGGCGACATCCAAAGAATGGATCAAGGACACACTCCGTGTGGATTCTTCCATCATCGATTCGCTCAAGGAAGCGCACCGAGCAATCAAGGTGAAGGATCCATTAACCGAATCCGCTGCCAAATCTTTGATAATAGGCGACGCAAGGGCTACGACGGAGGCCGCTCCGGAAGCAAGCAATTCTACTGCCATCGATACAGCGGGGACGTCGATACCCGAAAACGATCTTGTAGATTCAGTGCATATCAAGAAGCAGAAGGACCTGTTCCTCGCCCAGAAAATCGACAACATGCTCCGGCGTTTCAAGCCCATGTACGGAGTCGTCCTTGTCGTAGATCCCAAGAGCAACGAGATTATCGCCTGGGGTGAAACGAAGGATTACAAGGTCCAGAACGAGCCGGATTTTTTCGTGAAGAACACCTTCCCTGCCGCATCGCTTGCAAAGACGATTACCATTGCCGCCGCCATGGACGCAAACCGTTACTCGCTCAACACGCCCGTCCCGATGCTCGGGGCCAGTCACACGCTCTACAAGCGGCAACTGCGCGTCCCCGAAAACTATCATGGCACAACCATCAGCCTCGCCGACGCCTACGCGAAATCCGCGAACCCACCCCTGGCGCTCATTGGCATGGACATCGGTGCAAAGCGCCTCCGCGAAGCGGCCAGGAACCTCGGCTACAACATGAACTTCCCCGGCGGGATTCCCGGAAAGTCTTCGTACGCACCGCCCGACACGGGATACGGGCTTGCCGAGGCTAGCTGCGGCTTTACGGAAGCGACAACCCTCACCCCGCTCCTTGCGGCCGCACAGGTCCGTTCCATCCTTACCAAGAAACCGCTCGAAATTCCATGGGCAGAAAACATCGCCCCCTACGCGCCCAAGAGCCGTATCGCGCTCGACGTGAAAAAATTTAACGAAAACACCTACTACGGGTTGCGCATGGCGATGATTCGCTCCATCACGAACGGGACCGCCAGGAAACAGATTTCGACGCGCAACATGGCCCGCAAGAATTTTGCGGCTCTCGATATCGGCGGAAAGACCGGCTCGCTCGATGGCCAGGATCCCCACGGTCGCTACGAGTGGTTCATGGGGTTCGCTCAGTCGAAGGAAAACCCGGACAAGGCCGTCGTCGTGGTCGTGATGCAGGTGCACGACCTGCAGGGCTACCGTTCGCAGCCGGCAACGCAGGTTGCCGCGATGATTATGAATTATTGGGCGCATCAGAACCTTTGGCCCCAAAAATAACCTGCTTACTATACTAGATTTTAAATAAAAGATGAGGATTTTATGGAACCTACCTGGTGGAATTTGATACCGACCTACTTTGACGGAATCGCATTTACAATACCGCTCCTCAATTTTCAGGTTCACTGGTACGGCGTGATGTATATTTTCGCATTCTTCACCGCCTACTTAACCATGTGGAAAATCAACTCGAAGGAAAACCTCGGATACACCAAGGAACAGTTCGACAACCTGTTCATGTGGGCAATCGCGGGAATCCTCATCGGGGCGCGCCTCGGCTACGTTTTCTTCTACAAGCCGGGCTACTACCTCGCCAACCCGACCGAAATACTCATCCCGATGACTCACGACGCCCTCGGTTGGCATTTTACGGGAATTGCAGGCATGAGCTACCACGGGGGACTCATTGTCGGCTTGATCTTTGTTGTCATTGGTATGAAACGTAACAAGATGGACGTGTGGAAAACCCTGAACCTTTGCTTTTTGGCGGCCCCCCTCGCCTACACCTGGGGCCGTTACGGCAACTTCATCAATGGTGAACTTTTCGGTGAAGTTACCACCAGCGGCATCGGCATGTATTTCCCGCTTGCACACGACAGTCCTGTCACGAACCCGATTCTGCACCACCCGAGCCAGCTCTACGAGATGCTTTTCGAAGGAGTCATCCTGTTTGCGGTTCTCTACAACCTGAGACGCATTCCGCTGCTCAAGGACAAGATGCCCTGCCTCTACCTGATGGGCTACGGCTTGTTCCGGTTCTTCATCGAGTTTTTCCGCAGGCCCGATGCGCACCTCGGACGCGTCGACCTGTTCGGCATGAGTCGTGGGCAGACTCTCTGCAGCCTGATGATTATTACTGGGCTTGTGTGGTTGATTGTCTTGATTTATAGGCAAAAGAAGCTCACACAAAAAGCTAATTAAAAAGCGCGACTTCCGCCTTTTTGTGTTTTACATTTTTTGTAATGCACATTTGCATTTTGGAAAGAAAATGTAAAAGATTCGGCGTTTTCGGGCAAAATTCGCGAAAATTTTTCTCTTTTTATACCTTACCAGCGTATTTTGATTATGCTAATTTTTGGTTCCGATGAAAAGGAATATTGAACATCGGATTTTTCTTACCCCCGTTTTTAATCGTCTTTATCGTTTGGCAAAAGCTTCTGGCTTTTGCCTTTATTTTTATCCATACAAAGGAGATCCCCACCTTGGTGGCCATGCGCACTAAACAACAAGTTGTTAAGTGCTGTCCGCCCGCCTACGCGGGGATGACAATAAAAAGGGCTGGTTTAATACACAAGTTTAACACTGCTTATGCGAGTAAACTATGAACAATAAATTCAACTGGAAAGCGAAACGCGAGAAGAAAGCGTTCTTGGCACTGGCGGATGGCGCCGTGTTCCACGGGTATGCCTTTGGAGAGGCTACCGATACCGTCGGCGAAGCGGTGTTCAACACCGGCATGGCGGGCTACAAGCAGATTTTGACGGACCCCTCCTACGCGGGACAGTTCGTTGTGTTCACCACGGCCGAAGTGGGCGCGTACGCCGCAAACCTCGAGAAGTCCGAATCGCGCGACGTGTTCCTGAATGGTATTGTCGTGAACTCGCTGGATGACGTGAGCAAGGAAATCGGCGAAGAGAGCCTGCACGACTACATGCTCGCCCACAAGAAGCCGGGCATCGCGGGTGTGGATACGCGCGCCCTTACGCTCCACCTGCGTGAACACGGGGCTCAGAAAGCCTACCTGCACGTAGACGGCTCCGACATGAATGAAGCCGACGCGATCGCAAAGGCAAAAGCCTGGGAAGGCCTCGACGGCCAGGATTACGCCAGCAAGGTCAGCGACCCGAAGGGTTACGAGTTCAGCACCGAAGGCGACCTGAACGTTGTCGCGCTTGATTTCGGAATCAAGACGAACATCTTGAGAAATCTCGCCGCGCAGAACATGAAGGTGACGGTGCTTCCGATCAATGCCACCTACGAACAAATTATGGCGAAGAATCCGGACGGCGTTTTCCTCTCGAACGGCCCTGCCGACCCGAATAGCCTCCCGCAAGTAGCGGCTGTCGTGAAGCAGCTTTTGGGCAAGGTCCCGCTGATGGGCATCTGCCTCGGTAACCAGCTTTTGGGTCTTGCTCTCGGCGCGAAAGTTTCCAAACTCAAGTTCGGCCATCACGGCTGCAACCATCCGGTGAAAAACTTGAAGACCGGCGCCGTGGAAATCACGAGCCAGAACCACAACTACGCCATCGAAGAATCGACCCTCCCCGCGAATGTGGAAGTCACGCACATCAACCTGAACGACAACACGGTTGAAGGCATCCGTCACAAGGAACTCCCCGCGTTCAGCGTGCAGTACCACCCGGAATCCGCTCCAGGTCCGAACGATTCCTACTACCTGTTCGGTGAATTCAGACAAATGATTTTTGACTTTAAATCTGGAAAGAACGGTGCGGGCAAGGATTGCGCTTGTATGAATGGCTCGGGCAAGGAATGCGCCGGGGAGGTGAAAAATGGCTAAGGCAACTGCAAAGAAACAGACCAAGTACATCTTTATTACCGGCGGCGTGGTCAGCTCCCTCGGTAAGGGAATCACCTCCGCATCGCTGGCGCTGCTTCTCAAGAGCCGCGGCTACAAGGTGTTCATGCAAAAGCTCGACCCGTACCTGAACGTGGACCCGGGTACCATGAGCCCTTACCAGCACGGCGAAGTTTTCGTGACCGACGACGGCTACGAAACCGACCTAGATTTGGGCCACTACGAACGTTTCGCAGGCGTGCAGTGCTCCAAGGCTTCGAGCTACACTTCGGGTCGCATCTATTCCTCCGTGCTTTCCAAGGAACGCGCGGGCAAGTACCTCGGCGGCACCGTGCAGGTCATCCCGCACATCACCAACGAAATCAAGGACGCCTTCCGCTCTGCAGCCGAAAGCGGTGCCGACATCGTGCTCTGCGAAATCGGCGGAGTCGCTGGCGACATCGAATCGCTCCCCTTCTTGGAAGCAGCAAGACAGTTCCGCTTCGAAGTCGGCGTGGAAAACACCTGCTTTGTCCACCTGGTTTTGGTGCCTTACCTCAAGGCCGCCGGTGAACTCAAGACAAAACCTTCGCAGCACTCGGTTGCCGAACTCCGCAACATCGGTATTTTCCCGGACATTCTCGTGTGCCGTACCGAAATGACGATCCCGCAGGATCACCTGGACAAGCTCGCGCTCTTCTGCAACGTAAAACCCGAATGCGTCATCGAAGAAAAGGACGTGACGGATTCTGTATACGCCGTGCCCCGCGAACTTTCCAAGCAGGAGCTCGACCTCCGCGTGCTTGAACAGCTCCATCTGAGCGTACACCCCATCATCCACTCCGAATGGGACAAGCTCGTCAAGAAGGCAACCCAACCGAAGTACGAATGCACCATCGCGCTGGTGGGCAAGTACATCGCCATCCGCGACGCCTACAAGTCCGTGCACGAAGCCTTGCAGCATGCCGGCATGGAACACAACGCCAAGG
>NZ_DFLC01000002.1:0-49372 GCF_002374005.1 Fibrobacter sp. UBA3629
TTCATCAGCTGCCGCGCCCTCTCGACTTTCGAAAACGACTGGGAACGTGCGCAGCCCGCCCTCAAGAAGGGTGGACTCTTCGTCACATTAAAAAGTTTCAACAGCATTTCACACCTGGAAAACGACCCGGCAGTCAACATCTGGAAATACAAGCTGCCGAACGAAGAACAGGATTACGCCTTAGTCACTCGAGGTAATAAATGAGTAAAGTGATAGCAGTATGCAACCAGAAGGGCGGCGTGGGCAAAACCACGACGGCCGTGAACCTGGCTGCAAGTTTTGCCGCTCTCGAAAAGAAGACACTCCTTATCGACATGGACCCGCAGGGCAACGCCTCGCAGGGTCTCGGCTTTACCGAGTCGCAGGAGATGGACATCCACGAAATTTTGGATATGGCCGAAAACCCTGACAACATGACTCTCGAAAACATCATGCCGGCCGTCTCGGATACATCGCTGGATTTCTTGAAAGTCATCACTTCGGGACCGGACCTCGCTGTCATGGAAATTGAACTCGTGAACGCCATGAGCCGCGAACACAGGCTCGAACGCGTCCTCAACGTGCTCAAGAACCAGTTCGAATTCATCATCATCGATGCTCCCCCGAGCCTGAACCTCCTTACGCTGAACGTGCTCACGGCCGCGACCAGCGTGCTCATTCCGGTGCAGTGCGAATACTACGCCCTGCAGGGCATGACCGAACTTTTCAAGACCATCCGCGAGGTGCAGAAGAACCTGAACGGCAACCTCAAAATCGAAGGCGCCCTCCTCACGATGTTCGACAACCGCGTGAGCCTCTCCAAGCAGGTGGCCGAGGAAGTGCGCGAAAACCTCTCCGACACGGTTTTCCAGACGATGATCCCGAGAAACGTCCGACTGAGCGAGGCGCCCAGCCATGGCAAACCGGTTATCCTGTACGATGTGCAGAGCACGGGCTCGCAGGCCTACATGAAGCTCGCAGAGGAAATCCTGAACAAGGGCAAGTAAAACCTACAACCTTTTTCAACACGCATATATATTATGGGAAAAAAATCTTTCGCCCTCGGCCGCGGACTTTCCGCCATCATGAAGGACCACGACATCAATTTCAAAGGTGAACAGACGGACACTATCAACAATCCTGCCGAAAATACCGAAAAGTTCGAGAAGATTGTTGAAATCTCGATCGACCTTATCGACCCGAACCCGTTCCAGCCGCGCAAGGCATTCGACGACGAAGAACTTTCCGAACTGGCCGAGTCCATCAAGCAGCAGGGTCTCATCCAACCGATCGCGCTGCGCAAGGTGGGGGAACGCTACCAGATTATCAGCGGCGAACGCCGTACCCGTGCAAGCAAGCTCGCGGGCCTGTCCACAATCAAGGCGCAGGTTTTCGAAAATCTCGACGACAAGGCGATGGCGGAATGGGCGCTCATCGAGAACATCCAGCGCGTCGACCTGAACCCGGTCGAAATTGCACGTTCCTATCAACAGCTAATCGATAAGCACGGCTATACGCACGAAGACCTCTCCAAGATTGTGAGCAAGTCGCGCTCCGCGATTACCAACAGCCTCCGCCTCCTCAAGCTCCCGGAACAGGTGCTCTTGTGGATAGAGGAAGGAAAGCTGAACAGCGGCGCCGCCCGCGCCCTCTGCAGCGACAAGATCGGCGACCCCGAATCGCTCGCGGAACGCATCATCGAGGAAGGCCTCAACGTGCGCCAGATCGAGGCGATTATCCGTGGCGACGACGACAGGGACGAAGAACAGGGCGACGGACTGGCCAAGAAGCCCGAGACCCCCGCGAAGCCCAAGCCCGAACTCAGCGCCGACATGAAACAGTTCGAGACCAGACTCGAGACGTTCTTCGGCACTAAGGTCCAGCTGAACCCGAGCGCATCGGACAGCGGCAAGGGGACCATCGTCATCAACTACTACTCCATGGACGACCTGACCCGCATCCAGGAAATCATGGAAAACCGCTAACGGTAGAATCGTGAAAGGCAAGTATTACACCATACAAATTATCCCGGAAGATTCGCACGAGATAAAGAAGTTCAAGATATCCACAAGGTGGTTCGTCTTCTTGCGGATTTTCCTCGTGGTGTTCATAGCCGTATCCGGAGTTTTCATCTATAACCTGGGCAAGATGAACAAGATCATCGCAAGCTACGAGAAGATGCGCGTCTCGAATGCCCAAATTATCAAGAAGAACCAGAACTACGAGGAAATGCTCATGCGTCTCGATTCGCTCTGGATAATGGAAAACAGGATCCAGAACATCTTCGAGACCTTCATCGAGAACGATTCCAACAAGATCAACAGCATCATCGACAGGAACCTGTTCACGCATACCCCCTCCAAGAAGAACGAGCTCAACTTCGAGGGCGGCTATACATGGATCCCGCTCGAAGAAAAGCTCAGGATCGAAAAAATCCCGGACATCATCCCGGTCGTCGGGCTTGTCAGCAAGAAGTTTTCCGAAGAGACGGGACACCAAGGAACGGACTTTTCGGCCCAGGCAGGGAGCCCCGTCTTCGCTACGGGCAGCGGGATGGTGGAATCCGCGGGCAAGATGGGCGAACTCGGCAACACGATTGTCATCAACCACGGAAACGGTTTTACGACGAGCTACTCGCACCTCGAGAGCATCAAGACCCGCAAGGGAAGCTCTGTCCGCAAGGGCGACGTCATAGGTTCGGTCGGCCAGACAGGCGCAGCGACCGGGCCGCACCTACACTATTCAATCAAGAAGGACGGAGTTCCCCAGGACCCCGAAACATTTATCAACTACTAAGAGGCTAAAATGGCTACAAAAGAACAGGAAATTACCCAAATCGGCGGCAGTGTCACTATCAAGGGCGACATCAGCGGCAAGAGCGATGTGCGCATTGCAGGCAATGTTAACGGCAGCATCAACATCAACGGCGAGCTCATCGTCGAACGCAGCGGCTATATCGAGGGCGAAATCAAGGCGACCAACACGGTCATTGCCGGTTCCATCAAGGGCAACATCGACGTCGCAGAAAAGCTCATCCTGGAAAGCACGTCCAAGTTTGTGGGCAACATCAAGACCAAGCAGCTCATTATCCAGGAAGGCGCCATCTTCCAGGGCAACTGCCAGATGGGCGTTCCCGCACAGGCAGCCCAGCCCAAGGAGAAGGTATAGCCCTTTACCCACACACCTATCATAATAATCAATCTATTTATATAGAAGATTATGATTATGGTGGAGTGAATAGTGGATAAATATTCCGGCTGTGACGTGTATCTTTGTGCAGGATAACGAGTTATGAAAAAATCACAATCGTTTATAGATGTTGAAAACTCGAATCCTGCTCACATTTTTCAATGTTGACAGATGTTGGACGCGTGTTCTTGACATCTGTCAACAGAAAAGTCACTCCGGGATATTGAAAAAAGGGAATTTTTCGAGCCGCATGTTGAGCAAGGTCACATTTCAATCAAAAAAATTTATTTTCTTGTTTTACATGCTAGTATAATTTATATTATTACAAACGTTGTATGGCAGCTAATTTATTGAAGATAGGTCAGATATCGGATTCTCACATCGGCGAGAATACTGAGCTAGTTCAGGGCATAGATGTCCGTGCCAATTTTTTCAAGGCGCTGAAGTCTGAGTCCATGAAGGATATCGACCTCCTGGTGCTTTCCGGCGACCTCGCCAACGAGGACGCCGAACCTGGAGCATACAAGTTCTTCGTGGATTCGCTCAAGGACTATCCTATCCCGGTCTGCATCATTCCGGGGAATCACGACCGTATCGAAGTCATGCAGCAGTATTTCGACCTCGAAGTCCATAACGGCAAGTGCTATTACCGCTACGACATCAAGGGTCGTTCCATCTTCTTTATCGACAGCGCCTGCGGCGAGGTTTCGCGTGACCAGCTCGACTGGCTCAAGGCGGAAGTCCCGAAAGTGGAAGGCGAAGTGCTCCTGTTCATGCACCATCCGCCATGCTTCTGCGACCACAAGTTCATGGACTTGCGCTATCACCTGAAGAACATGGTCGAGGTGCAGGAAGTCCTGCTCGGTTTCAAGAACCTGAACCATGTGTTCTGCGGCCACTACCACCACGAATTCGAGAAGAGCTTCGGGCACGTGGTTGTCCATGCTGCACCTTCCACCCAGATGCAGATTGATCCGGACAGGCCGTATTTTACTCTCAAGAGCAGCGAACCCGGCTGGTGCGTAATCGAATGGGGAGACGGCACCCTCAAAAACACCGTGCATTTTTAGTTTTTTTGGCCCCGATACCTTGAAAATGATTCCATGCGTTTCTATATTTGCCCCTACATGGCGGTTTAGCTCAGCGGTAGAGCACTGGAATCATAATCCATTGGTCCGGGGTTCAAATCCCTGAACCGCTATTAAAAAAAGAGGCGCATATGTCGAAAAGGATTCTTGCAATTTCAATTCTGGCTATCGCCTCTTTTTTTGTTGCCTGTGAAGACGAACAGGTGACTCCGCAGGTGGTGCAGAACCAGGCGATAGCGCCCAAGAGCGTGCCTATCGTGCAGGTCGATCCGTTCACTGCCCCGGCCGAACCCGTGGTGACGGCCGACCAGGCGAAGCGCTACGTGAAGGCGAGCGCCGCGCTTGTCGAACTCGGTGTCACCTGGTCCAAGAAAATCGAAGAAGCGAGCGAGGGCGAGAAGGTCCAGATTCTCGATGCCTACAATGTCGCCCGCGACCAGTTGTGTGCCCGAATCGGTCTTGCCGGCATCGCGGAATACAACTGGATTACCGAGGTTGCGCTCCCCAATCCGCGCAATATACCGTTCTTTGAAGCGGCAGGCCTCAAGCGCTAGGCTTCTTAAGGTTTTAAAACAAAAGAACCGCTTTCAGGGGCGGTTCTTTTTGTACATGCCGGAATGTGGCGGCGTGGACGCTACCAGGCGAAGTCGGCAACGATGCGCCATGTCTTGTCGGCGTCGTAGTTGTGGCTGTGGCCCGTGGTGAGGTAGCCCATGTTCAGCTGGTATTCGATGGAGAGGTGGTGCGTGATTTCTAGGCCGAAGCCGAGCCATACGGCGTATTCGAAATGCGGATGCCTGTTCATGGAATAGTCCCAGTCGCCGAGGACCATCTTCGACATGTCGACTGTTCCGGAGAACGGGTCGACCGCATTTTCATCTTCGTCTTCGAGCCCTTCGACCTTGAATACCTCGACCACGTTCCAGCGCATGGTGAACGTTTCGCTCACAAACGGCTTGAGGATGGGGACGACGGGAGCGCCGAGCCTGAACGAGACGGGCATTTCGAGTCCCGCGTTGTGGTAGGTAATCTTGAAGTCGGGCGCTTCGGTATAGTAGCCCGAGTCGGGTTCGAGGACGTTGTAGTGGTAGAAGGTCCCGAGGCCTATGCTGAAGGCGCCGCCGTCGTAGAAGTAGAAGCGCAGCAGGTAGGCGATTCCGATTTCAAGTCCGTTTCCGTGCAGGTTGTTGACGCGGTCGAGGTCGATGTTGTAGTAGTCGTTCTCGCCGAATTTGCCGTAGGTGATTTCCATGGCCTTGTAGAAGATGCGCCTTTCTTTTTCCTTTTTCGCCTTTTCGGCTTCGGCTGCGGAATCGACGGGCGCGGCTTCCGGCTGGATGCAGGCTTCGGCAGGCGCGGGTGCTGCAGTGTCTGCGCTTGTTGCGGCAGGTTCGGGTTCTGCGGTTGCCTGCGGTTCGGGCTCCGGTGCGGGCGCGGGTTTTACCGTGTCGAGCGCGGTGTCGTGCATTTCGAGCAGGGCGAGTTCCTTGTTCGTGAAGGTGACCGTGTAGCTGCACTTGGCGGCCGCCTTGCACTTTTCGCGCACCTGGTCGGCGATGCTGCGCGCCATCTCGGTGCGGAGGATTTCGGGGCGGTTCTTTTCGAGGCTGTCGAGGCGCGATGTCCTGATGGCGAGGACACTGTCGAGCGATACGATGTCGCGTTCGTTCTGTTCATGCGCCTTGCACTGGCATTTCGATTCGGTGAGCTGGCAGAAGGCCTTGCGCTGTGTCGCCGCTGCCTTCGCGATGGAATCGGCGATGGCGGCGGAATCGACTGCGGGAACGGGGGTCGCCTTTGCCGTGGTGTCGGAAGCGGCAGCGGAGTCGGTGGCCGGTTCGGGCACGGGTGCGGGCTGTGCGCTTGCCGGGGTCATTGCGGGTATTGCGGCGTTCGGGTCGGCGCAGGTCTTGCAGTTGTCGTTGCACTCCATGGACATGGGCGCAATCGGAAGCACGCTCTGCCTGCGGGTGAGGGAATCGACGGTGAACCTTGCGGCCTTGATTTCGAGCGGCAGCTGCTGGGCCGCCCTCTGCGCGGCATCGCTCACCCCTGTCGTGAGTTCGAGCTTGCTGAGCGGTGTGCGTCCCTTCTCCATCTTTTTGAAGATGCCGTTCTCGAACGTGATGCTGCTGGCGCAGGTGGGCTTGTCGCAACCCGCGAAGATTTCCTTGGCGAGCTTGCGCTGGTTGATTTCGATGGCGGTGTTCGCTGACTTGATGCTGTCGAGGAGCATCTTGCATTGGCATGCGGCCTCGATCTTGTTGCAGGTGCTGTCGCCTGGCGTACATGCCTGGCAGAGGTTTACGCATGCCGGGTCCTCGGCCATGGCGGGCGCGGCAAGCATGGCGAACGTCGCGACGGTCATTATTACTTTGTACAAACTACGCATGACGGCCTCCTCAGAAGATGATGGCGAGGACGACAAATGCAATCGTCGCGATGGAAGAAAGGACTATGGGGAATACGGGAATCTTGCTGCCGGAATCCTGGGCGGGCGCGGGCTCGCACGGTGCGGGTTCGCTTGCCTGTTTGCTTGTGGCGGTCTCCTTGGATTCCGTCTTTTGTTGCGGTGCAGCCTTTTCGGCGGGCTTTGCCTGTACCGGTGCAGGTTCGGGTGCCGCGGGTGCGGGCGCCTCGTCGACGAGGGCGGACTTGTCGCTTTCGGGAGTGGCATTTGCGCTTGCGGGCTGCGCATTCGCAGTGGCTGCCATGAAGGCGAGCGCCAGGACGGAAATCCCGTATGCGGTTGTTGTGGAAATGACTTTGCGATTCATATGGTAAAATCTATATCCTTTTTTGCAAATCGGCAGAATTTTTTTGCGAGATGTCCATGGTTTTACGTTCCGGCGGTGCATTTTTGGATAAAAAGGTTTCGCTTTCGATGCGCCTCTGCGATACGAACCCGAGGCTGCTACCGGTCTTGTGACATAACCCGAACACAAGCCTGACAAAACATTGCAATTAGCTTGAATTTAGAACAAAGTAATAGCCAGCTATTCCAAGCTGTACTACGAATAAAGTGGTTTCTGCATGGTGGACTTTGTAACTTGATTTACAGGGACGGAGGTTCCGTTCCTCAAACAAGGGAGGTCCATCATGAAACGCGTAATGTTGATGATGATTGTTGCCCTCGCTTTGTCGGTCTCGTTTTCGTTTGCAACTGCGACGGGGACGGTGAAGTCCAAAAGGGGAGATCTCGATGTCATGTCCCACAGGGGCGGTGGCAGCGTGGTCTGCACGGCTGGCTTCAACGACGAGTTGGTCATTGTACAGGATGCAGAGACGGAGGTGCTCGTCAAGGGCCGTTGCGGTCAGGGATGGGTGGAGAAGTCGAAAGTCGAGTACGTGGCGAAGGGGCCGGGAAATAATTCCATCGTGCTAACGGAATTCGATATCCGTGGCTGGATCGATAACCCGTCGGCCGTGTTTGTCCTCAAGGACGACAACATGGATTTCGACGGAGTGAAGATCGACCGGGATTTCAAGGAATATCTGACACGGACGGTGGATCGCGAAGAGACCGAAAGGCGTCATGGCGAAAACTAAAATAACGGCCCGCTCATGCGGGCCGTTTCTGTTTTCAAAGGGGAAGATTATTTGGATGGGGAGCCTAGCCGCCGACCTTCGCCACGAACTCGCGGCACACGGTCTCGGGGTCGCTCTTCCCGAAAATCGCGGAGCCCACTACGAACACGTTCGCACCCGCTTCCTTGCAGGCGAGAATGTTGTCGAGTTTTACGCCGCCGTCAATCTGGATATCGAGTTCCGGCTTCATGGCGCGCAGTTCGCGGATCTTGTCGAGGCAGTACGGGATAAGGCTCTGGCCGCCAAAGCCGGGGTTCACCGACATGATGAGCACCATGTCCACGATGTCGAGCACGTACTTTATGCTTTCGAGAGGGGTCGCCGGGTTGATGGCCACTGCGGGCTTTACGCCGAGCTCCCTTATCTGGTGCAGCAGGCGGTCGAGGTGGTTTGTGGTTTCGGCGTGCACGCTGATGATGCTTGCACCCGCCTTCGCAAATTCGCCCACGTAGTTCTCGGGATTCTCGATCATCAGGTGGCAATCGAGCGGGAGCTTGGTGCCCTTGCCCACGCAGGCCGAAATTCCCGGGCCGAAACTGATGTTCGGAACGAAGTGCCCGTCCATGATGTCGAGGTGCACGAGGCCTGCGCCGCCGTTTTCGATGGCCTTGAGGCCGTTACCGAGTTCGAGGAAGTTAGCGTTCAGCACGCTGGGGGCGATAATTTGCTTCAACATGCCTGAAAAGGTAGAAAAAAGCCTGGTTGGGCGTGCGCCGCTATCGGGAAAATCGATAATAAACCATAATATTTTATACCTAGCCACGAAACTTATTTTTTACTAACTTTGAGCCCGTACTCAACATTAGGAGATAAAATCATGGCTAAGACTACTGCAAACAAGGTCGCAAAGGCCCCTGCAAAGAAGGCCGCCGCCAAGCCGGCTGCCGAAAAGAAGGCTTGCGCTAAGGCTTGTGCAAAGCCCGCCGCCAAGAAGGCTGCCCCGAAGGCTGCTGCCAAGCCGGCCGCCGAAAAGAAGGCCGCTCCGAAGGCCGCCGCCGCGAAGAAGGTCGCCGTCGAATTCGTCGCCGACTGCCCGCTCGCAACGACCGTTTCCGTCGCCGGTTCCTTCAACAACTGGGCTGTCGACAAGGACATGCTCAAGAAGGACAAGAAGACTGGCCTCTGGACCGCGAAGATTTCCCTCGCCGCTGGCGACTACGAATACAAGTTCGTGTGCGACGGCAAGAACTGGGACGCTGGCGACAACAAGATCAAGCACGTCTAATCGCGCGTTTTTGTTCGTTTATCGGAAGGCTCCGGGTTACCGGGGCCTTTTTTTTTGCAAATAACATATATTCATGGTATATGAAAAAGCTTATCGCCATATTGTTCCTGGCGCTTTGTTCGCCCCTCCTTGCTGCGCCGGGCGAACCTGCTGCACCCCCCACTGCGGATAACGTAACCATTGCGGATAGCGTGGTTATTGACAGCGCCGTATACTACGACTCGCTGGCGGCACGTCTGCAGCTTGAAGGTGACTCGCTGATGAGCGAGGCTACGTCGAGTATCGGTTTTGGCTTGCTGATGGGTGTTGTGGGCGGTGTTGGCACCATATGGTCTACTGGGCATAGCGGCTCGCTGGAGGGCGGCGGTGTCGCCGTGGTCATTGTCGGGATTCCGAGCGTTATCCTTTTGATAGGTGGCGTGCTGGGAATTGCTGAAGGTATCGGTCTCGGCGTCAAAAGCGACATGAGGATCAGGAAGGCGGAGGAGTATCGCAATACGGCGGGGCGGTATCGAACAAAGCCGCAGCAAGTCAAGGTGGATTTTGTCCCGCTCGTCGATCCTTTCAATAAGTCGGTGGGTGCAAGACTGGCGATGAGCCTGTAGAACTTGTGAGGAATGTGCCGGGCCAATCGCTCGGGAATGTGCTGGGCAAATCGCTCGTCATTTTTCATTTTGTGTAAAGCTTGCAGCGGAGCCAGCCCGAGGGCTGCGGCTTTAGGCAATCATTCCCTCGACTAACATTCCACATTACGCACTACACATTTTCTAAATTTTCTCCGTATGGCAAATTATTCTATTCCTCAAAAAGTTTTCGTGAAGGCTGCCGAACAGTACGGCACCCCCCTCTGGCTCTATGACCGCGCCACCATCGAGAAGCGCGTCAAGGAAGTTCAGGTTTTCGACACCGTGCGCTTTGCCCAGAAGGCATGCCCGAACCTCTCCATCGTGGCGCTTGTGCGCAAGCTCGGCGGCGTAGTGGATGCCGTCTCTGCAGGCGAAATCGTCCGCGCGTTGAAGGCGGGCTTCAAGGGCGGAGTCCAGAAAGGCAAGGCCCCCGAGATTGTTTACACCGCAGACATCTTCGACCGCGACGCGCTTGAACTCGTGAAGAAGTACGACATCGCGGTGAACGTGGGTTCGCCCGACATGATCCAGCAACTCGCCGATTTCGGCGTGAAGTCGGAACTTACGCTCCGCGTGAATCCGGGTTTCGGTCACGGGCATTCAAGCAAGGTGAATACCGGTGGCCCGCTCAGCAAGCACGGCGTGTGGCACGAGCAGATCAAGGACTGCGTCAAGCTCGCGCAGGCAAACGGGATGTGGATTACCGGGCTCCACATGCACATCGGTTCCGGCTCCGACTTCGAGCACCTCTCGCAGGTTTGCGACGCCATGGTGGACGCTAGCCGCCGCCTGGGCTCTCACCTCCGCACCATCAGTGCAGGGGGCGGCCTCCCGATTCCGTATCACGAAGAAGACAAGGGCAACCGCATCGACATGCAGGCCTACTACGACCTGTGGGACAAGGCCCGCAAGAACATCCAGCAGAGCATCGGCCACGAGGTTCACCTGGAAGTCGAACCCGGTCGCTACCTGGTGGCCGAAAGCGGTTACCTGATGGCCGAAATCCGCGCCGTCAAAAAACAGGGCGACAATTTATTCTACCTGCTTGACGCGGGCTTTACCGATCTCGTCCGCCCGAGCTTCTACGGCAGTTATCACGGCATTTCCATCATCGCCCGCGACGGTCGCGAAATGAACGAGATGGTGGACGCAGTGGTGGCGGGCCCGCTCTGCGAATCCGGTGACGTGTTCACGCAGGAAGAAGGTGGCTTCGTGGTGACGCGCAAGCTCCCGAAGGCAAAGGTCGGCGACTTGCTGATTCTCCATGATGCTGGTGCCTACGGTGCCGCCATGAGCAGCAACTACAACAGCCGCCGCTACGCCGCCGAGACCATGTACACGAACGGCGAACTGAAGGTCATCCGCGAAAGGCAGACGTTCGAACAATTGCTCCAGAACGACAGGGTAATCGACCTGTAGTTTTGTAAATTTTTGAAAAAATTATTTATAAAGAAAAGTGGAAATTTCCACTTTTCTTTTGTTTTAGGCTTTTTTGTATCATAAAAAAGTAAATTTTTGTGATGTTGTCGTAAATTAGTTGTTTTTTGGCGATTCTGTATCTATTGTCACATCGCTTTTCGTAGCAAGCGTATATATTCCTAGTAAATGAATTCCGTAATCACATACCAGGACTATCACGCCTTTATGCGCGACTGGTTCAGCGACAAGAAAACGCACACGGCGATAACGTGGCGCGAGTTCTCGAAACTTGCGGGCTTCCGCTCGCCGGTTTACCTGAAGCTGGTATGTGAAGGAAAGTCGGGACTCCGCGGGCCCGGAATATTGCGTGTTGCGCGGGCCATGGGGCTGGAAGGCTTCGAGCTTGCGTATTTCAGGTCGCTCGTGGCGTTCAATCAGGCAAGGCGCGAAGCCATAAGGCAGAAGCATTTCGACGAGATGCAGGCACTATCGAAGGCGCACCGCGTCAATGTGCTCGGGCAGAAGTCCATGGGGTATTTCGAGTCGTGGCTGAACCCCGTGCTCAGGGAGCTGGTGCCCCACATGCCCGGCAAAAAACCGAAGCAGGTGGCGGTACAGTGCATGCCGAAAATCACCGCGAAGCAGGTGTCTGCGACTATAGAGTACCTGACGGCTATGGGGCTCCTGAAAAAGGCCGGCAAGAATAAGTTTAAACAAACTAACAAGACGATTTCTACGGGCAAGATGGATTTTGTGCCCCTCGCGGTACAGCAGATGCACCTGCAGATGGGTGCCTTCGCGCTTGACGCCATCAAGAACGTGCCGCTTTCCGAGCGCTCCGTTTCGGGCCTTACGCTAGGGCTCACGCAGAAGTCGTTCCAGAAGATAGTGAAAGAACTTGCGGATTTTAGAAGGCGTATTATCGCCATCGCTACCGAAGACGACGACATGGAACGCGTCTATCGACTGAACTTGCAACTTTTCCCGCTCACATGGAGCGTGAAGCCGAAGAAGGATTAAACTTTATGAAGAAGTTTTTGGAAATAGCCAGTTACACTGCCCTTGCGTTTACCGCGTTCGGATTGTGCGCATGCTCCTCCGACGATAAAGACAAGCATACGGGCGGTGCTACCGAAGAGACGCAGATTGCCATCGAGGACAAGACCATTGCGGGCGTGTCCGAGAAGGGGCCTTTCGTGAAGGGTTCTGCGGTAAGGCTCTACGAACTGAACGTGGATAACTTGGGGCAGACCGGTCGTGCCTTTACGGGAAAGATTGCGAGCGATCGCGGTGACTTCCGCTTCACGCATCTCAATCTGGAATCGCAGTATGTGTTGCTGGAGGCAAACGGTTTCTACCGCAACGAGGTGAGCGGCAAGAATTCAGTGGCATCCATCTCGCTCAATGCGCTGGTGGACGTATCCGACAGGGAGACGGCGAACATCAACCTGCTCACGCACCTTGCTTACGAACGCATGCAGCACTTGGTAGATGACGGTTCCTCCGTGGCCGAGGCGAAAAAGCAGGCGGAACAGGAAATCCTCAAGGCGTTCCGTGTCGCGGATGAATCCATCGAGGGGTTCGAGGGCCTGTCCATATTCGAGTCCGGCAAGGGAAACGCGGCCTTGCTCGCCATCAGCATCCTCATGCAGGGAGACCTCTCCGAGGCCGGGTTCTCGGAGAGACTTGCGGATTTCGCATACGACATCGAGGATGACGGCGTGTGGGACGATAGCGTGACTGCGACGAAGGTTGCGGACTGGGCAAGCGCACGAAGCGAAGGGGATTACTATGCCTCTATCCGCAAGAACATGGAGGACTGGGAACTCTCCGATACGATTCCGGAATTCGAGAAGTCGGTTGACAAGTTCTGGTGGGAAAACTACGGACTCGGCGACTGCGACAAGAAGACGGAAGGCGAATTGAGGGATAACAAGAACAGCCTGAGCGAACTTGCGCATGCGACATTCAGGTGCAAGGATGGCCGCTGGCTCAAGAAAATCTATGATGACTGGAAAGCCTATACGGACTCGGTGGACAGAGGTGTCTCCACTATTTCGTATAGGAACGCTGGCGATACCATCAAGGCGTCGTTTGATATCGGGAAAAAGATAGGTTACGACTATGCGGGTTTGGGCTATTGGCTGAACGAGCGCGGCGAACCGGAGGACTATTCTGATTGCGAAGTCATAAAATACTCCTACAAGGGGAACGGTCACAAGTTTGTTGCGGGATCGCCCTTGGGTGGCGAAGATGGCGACTACTACATATATATTACGGACAGTGATGAGTGGAAAACTGTCTATATTCCCTGGGATTACTTGCAATATGAATGTTGGGGCCGTGTTTGCGGCGAAGAAACTATCGAAGGGGTCAACGGGCAGGTGACGAACTTTACCTGGCATTTCGAGAAAACGGGTTCGATTGAGATTACGGGTATCGGCTGCATAGATAGAAAGGGATACCTTGAAGCTGAAAAGCTCGAGGAGCCTTGTGAATCAGGCGAGATGAAAATAGCTGCCGCTAGCGAGAGGATGGTTCTTTGCACGGATAAGGTGTGGAAACCGGCCAGGTGTGGCGATGAAGGGACAGAAGGCAAGATTCTGGGAAATCAGATATGCCTTGGTTCCAGTTGGTACGAGAAGGACTGCGACAAGTATTTGGAAAGTGCTGGAGACCTGCCTGCGGGTTATTGCTGCACTGAAGGCAAATGGACCAACGCGACCCTTGCAGAAGATGAAAAGGGCTTTATCTGCCCGGAAAAATAATCAGGTAAAGATTGGGTGTAATCATGTCGAATACTTTTGTAGCACAGTTAGATGGCGCGGATTTCATGTTTTCTAAGAACGAGAACATGAAAGAGGGATTATTCAAGCAATATGAACGAGTCATTGTAAGAAGCATCATTACGTCTTTCGGCCTGGATTTTCTGGTTTCCGATAGAAATGGAGGAGATGTCGATACCGTACACAATATCCGCAGCAACCCTAATGATTACAAGAGCGAAAGAAATCGACAGAACTACCAGAATCGAGGCGAATACAACTCCTATGAATATCATGGGGATTCCCAGTACATAGAGACGAACAGGTTTTACAGCAGGCAGAAGAAAGCCGGAACGCTCAATGATTCCTATACTGGGAAGAAGATTACTCCCAATGAAAAAATGGATTTGGACCATGTCGTTTCTGCAAAAGAAATTCATGATGATCCTGGTCGAGTATTGTCGGGGCTGTCTGGGGTGGAGTTGGCGAATAGTCCAGAAAACCTGAAGCCCACTAATCCGCATACCAACCGGCAGAAGAAAGCCGAATCAATGGATAGCTACCTTGAGAAGCATGGAGATGAATATTCTGAAAGTGAAAAGTCGAGAATGCGGGAGGCCGATAAAAAGGCGAGGGCGTCTCAAGAAGCCAGGATTAACATGACGTACTATACCAGTCCCGCATTTTGGCAGGATTCTGCGATTGCTGCCGGAAAAGTAGGCGTCAAGATGGGATTAAGGCAAGCGCTAGGCTTTGTTTTTGTAGAAATATGGTTTGCTATAAAGGAAGAGTTCGAAAAAGTTGATTCTGTCCTGAATATGGATGCCGGGGAATTTTTCAATGCATTGGGCACCGCCGTAAAAAGGGGTATTGAAAACTGCAAGAAAAAATACAGGCAACTGTTGGAATCTTTTAAGGAAGGAGCCTTGGCCGGTATTTTGTCTAGTCTGACAACGACCTTGTGCAACATATTCTTCACTACGGGGAAAAATATAGTCTGCATTATTCGACAGGCATGGACGTCGATAGTCGAAGCGTTGAAGATATTGTTTATCAATCCGGACCAGTTGCCATTCGGGGACCGCATGCTGGCCTTTACCAAGGTTATTGCGACAGGTGCGAGCGTTGTCATTGGCGTGTTGGTCAACGAGGTGGTTTCTTCGACGGCGTTGGGCCAGGTACCTGTTGTTGGCGAGGTCGTTTCCGTTTTTTGCGGAGCTTTTGTAACCGGCATCATGAGCTGTACCCTGCTCTATATTCTGGATACGAATCCGCTGGTGAAAAAGCTTGTTGCCATGCTGAATTCTTTTAAATCTTCATATGACATTTATATGGAAAAATTAAAAGAAGAGGTCGCATGTCTGGAACAGTATGCTGCCGAGTTGATGCAGATAGATATCGAGTCCTTCAAAAAGGAAGTCAAGGCGTTTTCCTCTGTTTGTGAAGAAATTGGCTCTGCAACGGATGAATTTTCCCTGAATGCAATCTTGGAGAGGGCATACGAAAAAATGGGTTTCCAGAAGCCTTGGGAAAAGGCGGGATTTGATTCACTGGATGACTTTATGGCTGATGAGAATGCCGAATTAGTCTTTTGTTAAATACATCAATATAAAAAGGAGGCTATTATGCCAATACCACTGATTTTTGGAATAGGTGCTGCTGCCGCAGCTGCGCTCGGCGTCGGGGCTGGTGTCAAGGGCGGAATGAAAATGAAGGAAGCCAATGACTCCATAAAGGCGTCCGAGGCAAGAAACAAACAAAATATTGAACAAATGGAAAAACGTCAGGGACCGGCGCAGCAGGCGCTGGAATCCTTGGGACGTTCCGAGAAGGAGATTGAAAAAAGTTTTGGTGAATTTGCGAATGTCTTTGAAAAGATTAAAAATAGGCCCAAGTTTAGTGAAATAGAAAATGAAAATTTCAAGTGCCCTGAATGCGATCTAGCCAAGCTGAAGGACACATCCGTTGCTGCAGAGGCTTTTATAGGAAGTGCCGGAAGTGTTGGGGCCGGTGTCGCGGGTGGTGCGGCTGCTTCTTCCGGTTTATTCGCTCTTGTTGCCGCTGCAGGGACAACGACAGGTGGCACTGCTATTGCCGGACTTTCTGGAGCTGCTGCGACAAATGCTACATTGGCATGGATTGGTGGCGGCAGCTTGGCTGCGGGTGGTGGAGGAATGGCCCTAGGTTCTGCACTCCTGACGGGTGCAACGGCGGGAGTGGGCCTCCTGGCTGCAGGAATCATATTCAATGTGACTGGTTCCAAGCTTGAGGACAAGGCTGCAAATATCAGAAGGCAGGTGGATAAGGCCGAAGAGCAGATAAATAAAATCATCTATTTCCTGGAAGATTTAAAGAAGGCCGCACTGGAGTATGATGCAATATTGCTCCAGGTGGATTCCCGCTACAAGGATCATCTGACACGCCTGAGGACTGTCGTTATTGATAACGGGAAAGATGATTATATGCAATTCTCGGCTGCGGAAAAATTGCTGCTGAAAAATACGGTTCTGCTGGTTGGGCTCTTGTACGAGATGTGCAAGGTCAAGTTGGTGAATCAGGCTGATTCCGAGGAAGAAGTAGGGACGGTCAATAATTCAGAAATATGGGAGAAGAGAAAAAAGGCTAATGAATTCCTAAGCACGCTCAATTAAGATATAATGCCGTTCAAATGTGACTGTTGCGGTTGCTGCTGCCGCTCCCTGAAAAAAGTCCCCGCCTTGGCGGACTTTGACAGGGGCGATGGCGTCTGCGTGCATCTGCAGGATGACAATCTCTGCGCCATATATGACCATCGTCCCGAAATCTGCAATGTGGAGTTGATGTACGAGAAATTCTTTTCTTCGGTCTATACGAAGGAGGAGTTTTTTTGTCTGAACGAGAAACTGTGCGAAACGATAAAGAGCTGGTTTTAAAAGCTTTCGGGCTATTTAATAGACTTTTTATAATAAGTCCGTAAAAATTGACAAAAACAGGGGCCCGGAAGGGCACGATTGCCGTTTTTGGACGAATTTCGCAATGTTTTCTGCAAAAATATGTGATTTTCATCACGTCTTAATCTTCGCCGTTTTTGGCACGCATGCCAACTTCCGTGCCGGCTTGGACCGCCCCCATTTAACTATATTTGGCGCACTATGGCACTTTGCTTAGAAACAGAACAACTGGAAACCGTCCAGCGCATCCTCTCCCTCCACTTCGAGGGGCTGGAAGTCTGGGCATACGGCCCCCGCCTCACGGGGGTTGACTTGACTCCCGAAACGGAACTCGACCTCGCGGTTATCGCCGAGAGGCCCCTTTCCTTCGAGGCCATGACTGCCGTGGAGAAGGCGTTCGCCGAAAGCGGGCTCCCCTTCCGGGTCGATGTCATCGACTGGGTCAAGCTTCCGGAATCCATGCAGAAACAGATCAAGAAAGAGCACGACGTGGTTCAGGCTGCCGCCGAGGACTAGCGCGGTAAGGTTACGATGAATCGTCTAATTCCATTTTTCCTGGTGGCATCCCTCTGTGCGTCGGCTTTCGCGCAGGGCGAAGTCGCGAAGGCCAAGGCGCTTGTCGGCGAGGGCAAGTGCGCCGAAGCCGTTCCTCTCCTCCAGAAAGTTTCGAAGTCCAGCTTCCGCAAGCACGAGGGCGCCCAGGCGTCCGTCATCCTCACGGAATGCTACCTGCGCGAACACAAGCGCCCCGAAGCCCTCAATCTCGCGTCGAGGTTCCTCGAATACCACGTGTCCTCGGAATACCGCGAGCGCATGGAACTCGCCCGTGCTATCGTGCTTATCGAGCAGGGCTCCGTCTACGACGGTGTCGAGGCCATGCTCCGTATCCTCGCCTATTCCAAGAATCCGGCCGCCCGTAGCCACACCAAGGATGTCGCCATCCAGACACTTGCGGCAAGCCTCCTGAATGCCGACCAGCTGCAGGCGCTCCTCGAAAAGTATCCGGTGGACAAGGACGTGGTGGGCTGGATGCAGCTCCAGATTGGCCGCGAATGCCAGAACGCGAAGCGCTACCGTGCCGCCCGCTACTGGTACAAGAAGGTCGTGAACGGCGGTGTTGCCGAAAACCTCAGCTCTACGGCCCAGCAGGGTCTCGAATCGCTGGACGGTCTCGGTGCCGGCCAGCCCACGGTGCTCGTACTCGCCCCGCTTTCGGGTGACTTTGCGGAATTCGGTGCCGCCGCCGTGCAGGGTGTCTACCTTGCCCACGAGCAGGCCGGCCTCCAGGGGAAGGTCCGCATCCGGATCGCCGATACCCATGCCGATGCGGGCATCGCGCTCATGCGTACGCAGCAGGCCGTGAACCAGGACAGCATTGTCGCCGTCATCGGCCCCATCATGAGCGCTCCGGCGGCAACTGTCGCCGCATGGCTTGGCAGCAACTTCCAGAATATCCCGATGCTTACCCCGACGGCTACCGACGACGGCATCGCGAAGATGGGCCCGAACATCTTCCAGGTGAACATCACTATGGACAACCTCGCCCAGAAGATTGCCGACTTTGCGACCAAGTGTCTCGACATCCGCGAGTTCGCCGTCCTGAGCCCGCTGGGCGATTACGGATCGGCCATGTCCCAGAGCTTTACCCGCGCTGTCGAACGCCGTGGCGGAAGCGTCGTTGCTTTCGGCAGCTACGAGGAAGGGCGCCCTGATTACGCGACCGAGTTCAAGCTTCTGCGCGATGTCCGCTACAAGCAGGAAAACCGCCGCAGGAATATCGCGAAAGGCGCCTCCGACCTTGATGCCGTGAATGCGAACGAGCGTCGCAGGTACCTGGCCGATTCGACGATGAGTATTCCCGGCGTGTTCATCCCGTCGACAAACCCTGGCGATGCGGGCCTCATGGTGGGCCAGGTGGCCTACAACAAGATCAAGGGGACCATGCTCGGGACGTCCGGCTGGTATGGCCGGGAGCTCCTGATCCAGGGCAAGCATCTCGTGGACAGCACCTACTTCAGCGTGCCGGGGCTTGACCTTTCGAGCAACAAGGAAGCCTACGACAAGTTTGCCAAGGCGTTCGAGGAAAAGTGGGGCACCGCCCCTGCCGAGGACAAGGTGAGCGGACTCAGCTACGATGCCGCGAAGATCGTGTTCTCCGGCATTTTGAATAACGTCGAGAGCCTCACCAAGTATATCAATAATGCAGGATCCTTCGAAAGCGTCTATGGCGATATCAAGTTCGTGCGCGGCATGAACACCAACACCAAGGTGGTGACGGTCCGCAAGAGCAAGTTCTACGTGATGAACGGCTGCAACCTTCCCGCAGAGGCGCTCCCTTCCGACAAGAAGGAAGAGAAGAAGGACGACAAGAAGAAATAAATTAGCTGCTGACCGCGTACGCTTGCGTAAGCGCGAGGCGGACTTGATTGCCGAAGTTTTTTTTTAATTACCCTGCGTCGGCGTATTCGTCGTCGAAATCGAAGTTTGTTCCCGCGATGCTCGCCGCCACGAATTCGGCGGATTCCCCGCTGCGGTAATACGAGTAGAGGCTCGCGTCGTCGATGACGGAGTCGAGGGTGAAGCGGCTGACGGTGCTGAGCTCTTCCCTGATGCGGTCCTTGAAGGTCTGGAAGCCGGTGTGGAAGAGGCGGAAGGAGATGGCGGATGTTTTATGGATGAGTCTCATAATTGCCTCCATTCGATTTCGCAATTATTAATTCACGTTTCGTACCGGTCTCGTCCCCTTGTCCGACAGTTGGTGGCACGAATGTTGAAAGCTTGTGAAATTCCTGTTTTTATTATAGATTTTGATTGCGCCCCCGGACCACTCCCGCCGTTTTAATACGATTATCGTAAGATTCGCCCCGTGGCAGAAACTGCCTGTGAAACCCCATGGCGTAACGGGCTGCTGCCGGAGGTAATCTGTTGAATGTCAATAAATTACACTTTCCGTGGAATCTGCGCATGGCGCGCATTGGGCTCCGGCTCCCGCATATTCCACATTGGAATGCGATTTTTGTATCTTTGGCGTGTTATGTCCTTGCGTCCGTTGCTTGTAGCCGCTTTCCTTGCGGTATCCGCCTTTGCCGATGGCCTCTCACTTTCGCTCCCCGCTCCGCTCATGGAACTTGCGGAGAAGGCGACCGAGCGTTCCATGGCCCTGGATTACGGTGGCGCCCTCTCGCTTGCGGGACAGGTGCGCGCGAAGGATGCGGGAGTCGGCTGTGTTCTCGAGAACGTGGTGCTTGTGAGCCGCTACGACGACCTGGGCGATACGCTTTCGCTACAGCGTGCGGGCGCGAACCTCGAGAAATGTTCGTCGTCGGGCCTGTGGGAGGCGCTTCGCAAGTTCGAGATTGGCTACGTGCAGAACGAGACGGGACATTCCGTGAAGGGCGCCATGACGACGCGTTCGGCCGCAAAGCTTTTCGAGGAATCCGCGGAGCTCGAAGCTCGCGCGTTCTACGCCATCTACGCCTACTACGTGGACAAGAGTTTCAGCTGGGTTCCTTTCAAGTCTGACCGCCGCGGCGAATACCTCGCCGTTCTCGATTCCGCGTCGTCATCCTCGAAGCGGTTCTGGCCGTTGTTCCTCACCTCGCTCGTGTGGATGTATTACGACAAGGGCGATTTCAACGCGGGGCTCAAGCTTTCGCTACGCGGGCTTTCCAAGGCGCCGAACCATCCGGTGCTCCTGCAGGTCAAGGCCGACATGCTCTACAAGCTCCGCCGCTACAAGGAAGCCGCCGCCATCTACGAGAAGAGCGCCGCGGATTACAGGTCGCGGACGGGCAAGTCCATCCGCTACTGGTGCGCCGTGATGAACCTCGTACGCATCTATGCCGACCAGGGCGACAGGCAGAAGATGGATGCGTGGCGCAAGGAACTTTCGGATCCGGATTTCGCAAAGTGGCGCGGCTGGATGCCCGCCTCGCTGGTCGACGATCTCGAGTCGCGCGACCTGCTCTAATGTAAAAAATGGCGCGTAAATAACTTTTTACGGCTTGTTTCGGGGGGTATCTCCGTTTTTAGGAATAGAAACCCTAAAAATGGAGAAAATACATGACGCGCAAGAGGCCGTTCCGTCCTTTTTTCTTTGTCGATGGATATACCCTCAAGAAGGTGAACGAGTTCTACAGGTTCTACCATCCTTTCCATTCGCGTATCGATTTCCGTTCGCTCAAGAACTGGGCGCGCCGCGAGGCCGTGCGCCTGTTTTCGCCGCAGGAGAGCTATGCGCTGATGGAATGCCACTATTACCATCCTTACAAGGATCCGGGACGGTGCGCCAAGAGTTACGGGATGCTGTCGTTTATGCGTGAACTCCGGCACGTGGGGTTCCAGGTGCATTTCAACGAGCGCGTGATGGACGGCCTCGGGCCGAACATGGGGCTTTTCAACGACGCCCTTCTCTTTGCGGACTACGGCAGGATGGATGCCGCCGTGCTGCTCAGTACGCAGGGGGAGTTCGCGCAGCTGCCCGATCGCCTGCAGATGAGGGGCATCCCCACGCTGCTCCTGGGCTGGAATTTTTCGTATCCGAAGGATGACCGCATCGTCCGCTGGAAGACGGATTCCGGGCTCATGGAAACGAGCACCTACTACGTGACGATGGACCGGGTGGCGGAACGGAACGCTCCCTATTATGCGGCTCCGGGATGCCTGTTCGGTAGCCGTGTGATTGTGCCATAAAAAAGCCCCGCGGATTGCGGGACTTTAGTTTGTTTGTAAAATCGTGCTCGGGGGATTAGAGCTTGTCTGCCTGCTTGCGTTCCCAGTCGCTCATGAATGTCCAGGTGAGGCGGAGACCGACAAACCATGTGTCGCCGCAGTTGTCGGTGTCGTAGGCGTAGTTCGTGAGTCTCTTGCCTTCGACTTCGAGCTCGTTATAGTCGATGTAGCGGTAGCCGCCGTAGATGCCGATGCCGAAGGGCCCGAATTCCAGGCGGAACTCGAGTTCGGCGGCAAGGGAGAGCGCCATGGTGCTGTAGTAGCGGTCGCGCATCTTTACCACGTTGGAACTGGACTGGTCCTTGATGTCGAAGATGGAGGCCATGTGGAAGTTGATGAGGTTGAAGCCGAAGCCGACCGAGGGAATCAGGTTGATGAAGGTGTTCTCGCCGAAGAGCTTCCAGCCGAACATCCAGTCGGCGCCGTAGGTGAACCACTTGACGTCGAACAGGGGCATTTTCGCGCTATTGCCGCTTTCGGAAGAGACGGTGTAGGTATCGGAGGACTTCTCGGAAATCTGGGTCGGCATGAAGTTGATGTTGAACCAGGTGAGGAACTGCTTGTACTGGGCACCGATGTTCACGTGCAGCCCGATGTACCAGTTGTCGAATTGCGGATACGAGAACGTGCCGGAGAAGTGTTCCGTCGTGGTGGCCGAGTCGTTGGCCTTGAGCTCGTGGCCGTCGTTCCAGAAGGCTGTCGAGTTCACGTATTTCTGGAATGCGTCCAGCATGCCGCGGTAGTCACCGCCGATGGAGATGAATCCACGGATGTGGTCCTTTTCGTAGAAACCGGTTTCGGCATCTGCGAATGCGCTTGTTGAAAATGTAAGGGCGCACAGGAGGGCGACCAAGTAAACTATCTTTGTCTTCATACAAGACTCCTAAAAAGGAAATTCCGAGTTATAAAATACATTATCTTTGGCGAATGTGCAGGGAAAATTTTCATAAGATGTTAAAAATCAACGATTTACGTGCATTTTTTTGCTCGTTCCTGGGGTGCCGGTTGGGCTTCCCCCGTTTTTTTTGCCTCGGACTTCTGGTTTTGAGCGCCGCGCTCGCGGGTTGTGGGACCGGCGAACGTGATGGCGATCGGGGTGCTGCCGAAGGCGATGCCCAGGCGGCACCGGTTCCGCAGCCGAGGCCCCTGCCGCAGGCCTGCGCGGAGGCTCCGGAGTATTTCAACTCGATGAGCCGCCTGTTGCGGATGGGAAGGCTCTGCGGCGTCGACGTGACGGAAATCCGTGCCATTGTCGGTCGCGACACCGTCGTGAAGCGTTTCGTGATGCTCGATTCCGCCGAGGCTGCGGGCGACGGTTCCGACTTGCACAGGCGCCGCTTCCCCGTGGGGTGGACGGACGCGACCGTCTTGCGGCTGCCTATCCGTAAGGTGGTGGCGCTCTCCTCGACGCATATCGGTTACCTTGTCCGCCTTGGCGCTGCCGACCGCATTGTGGCTGTGGGCGAAGGCGACTATGTTGCGGACAGCGCCCTGTATGCCCGCGTGGCTTCCGGTGCGGTGGCCGAGGTCGGGAACGGCCCCTCGATTTCGCTCGAGAAGGTGGTGGCGCTTGAACCCGACCTGGTGATGACTTTTGCTACGGGCGGCAGCAACGACGACTACGAGAGGCTCGGTGCCCTCGGGCTCCCGCTGATGCTCACTTCCGAATGGCAGGAGTCCGATCCGGTGGCCAAGGCGGAATGGATTAACTTGTTCGTCAAGCTCTTTGACCTGGACGACCGCAGCAAATCGGGACTTTCGCTCTTTGGCGATATCCGCGTGGGCTACCTCATGGAGACTTTCGAGATAATGCAGTTTTTGGGACGGATGGGGGATGTCAAGGTATCGCCCGATACGCTTCCCGCATCGAGGAAGAAAGCCGCGAAGGCTCCGGGAGCGAAGCGCTGCGTGCGCGTGCTTGCGGGCATGGCTTACGGCGGCGTGTGGCATGCCCCGGGCGCGGACAGCTACACGGCGCGGCTCATCAGGGACGCGGGCGGCTGCTACCTGTGGGATTCCGAGGCGGGCAGCGAATTGCGCCTCCCGCTCGAGAAGGTGCTTGCCGTCGCGGACAGCGCCGACGTGTGGGTGAACCCCGGGATGTTCTCCTCGCCCAAGGAGATGCTCGCCGCCGAACCCCGGATCAAGAAGATCCGTGCGTTCAGGAACAGGAAGGTGTTCCAGAACGACGCCCGCAGGGGGCCGGGCGGCGGCAACGACTTCTTCGAAAGCGCCCCGACGCGCCCGGTGGAGCTCCTGTGGAACATGGCGAGGTGCTTTTACCCCGACATTCCGGCCCCAAAGAACATAAATTCGGTGGACACCACTTACAAGTGGTATAGAAATATTTATAATTTTTGATTATGATGAAGACTCCTACAGGTATTGGCGGTTGGATTGCTTCCAGCTACGAGGCGCGGGTTCCGTTCTTGCAGCAGGTGCCGCGTGAATGTGCCGACTTTTTACTTTTGAATGCCCAGATTCGCGAATATGACGCTGGCGAAATCATTATCCAGGGCGGCGTGGAAGGACAGTCCTTCTGCGTGATGCAGAGTGGGCGCGCCGAGGTGTGCGGCCAGATTCTGCCCGATGGGCACTACAGCGTGCTCGCCTACATCGAGAGCGGCGCATGCTTCGCCGAGATGTCCATCCTCTGCAACGAGCTTACGAGCAATACGATTATCGCGGCCGAGGACGGCTGCACGGTGCTCCACATCCCGAAGGCCGAATTCGTGAAGTTCCTCGACAAGAACCCGAATATCATGGTGTTTTTGTACAAGGTGGTGTGCGACAGCCTCCGCGCGAAGAACAAGGCGTTCGACGAGTTCCAGCGCCTCTCGCTCCTTGCATCGGGCAAGGTGCTCCCGTTTATCGATTTCGCGCAGACCATGGAAAAGAGCCGCATCACGGGTACGGTGATTTGTGAATCCGGACAGGGCAAGGGCTTTGTCGCGTTCCAGGACGGCCGCATCTGCTGTGCCAAGTGCGGCAAACTGGCAGGGCCGGATGCGCTTGAGGAAATCCTTGCGTGGGGCGACGACTCCATGTACAAGCTCGATACGCACCTGATGCCCGAGACGACGAACATCAACCAGATGGCCGATACCACGAGCCTTATCCTGGATGCTCTCAGAAATATTGATGAAAAACAAGGTGCCCGTAAATAGGGCAAAACAAAATGCCCGACTCTAGGGCAAAGGAAAAAAGATGAATTACGCAGACGCAGGAGTTTCTCTGGCCAGGGCCGACGAGGCGATGGTCGGTGTCAAGAAATCCGTACGTACTACATTCAATCAGGGCGTTCTAGGCGACGTCGGCAATTTCGGCGGCCTCTTCACGCTCAACCACCTCGGCATGAAGGACCCTGTCCTCGTGAGTTCCGTCGACGGCGTGGGCACGAAGCTCAAGGTCGATATCGAGATGGGCACGCACGAACTGCCGGGCCAGGACATCGTGAACCACTGCTGCGACGATATCCTCGTGCAGGGTGCACGTCCGCTGTTCTTCTTGGACTACGTGGCTACGGGCCGCCTGGAACCGGGTGTCATGGACAAGCTTGTTGCCGGTATGGCCAAGGCCTGCCGCGAGAACGACCTCGTGCTCATCGGCGGCGAGACTGCCGAAATGCCGGGCTTCTACGGTCCGGGCGACTACGACATCTCCGGCACCATCGTGGGTGTCGTGGAACGCGAGAACATCATTGACGGCAAGAAGATCAAGCCGGGTACCATCATCCTCGGTCTGCCTTCTACCGGTTTGCATACAAACGGCTATTCGCTCGCCCGCAAGGTGCTCTTCGACGTGGCAGGCTACAAGGTCGACACCATGGTCGACGGCATGGACAAGTCCATCGGCGAAGCGCTCGCGATGCCGCACAGGAGTTACTACCCGAGTCTCATCGACCTCTGCAACAAGAAGATTATCCAGGGCCTCGCCCATATCACGGGTTCGGGCTACCAGGGCAACATCCCGCGCATCCTCCCGGACAACGTCGACGTGATTATCGACCGCACCACGTGGGACCCGCCGATGATCTTCAAACTCATCCAGCAGGCAGGCTCCGTCGAGAAGGACGAGATGTACAATACCTTCAACATGGGTATGGGCATGCTCATCTTCATCGACCCGGCAGACAAGGCCGAAGTCGTTGCACACCTCGAAGCCAAGGGCGAGAAGTGGACGCAGATCGGTGAAGTCGTTGCCGGCACCAAGCAGGTGAAGTTCCGCGACTAATCGCGCTTCTGCATCGTCGCTCTCACGATTCTAAATCGTCACCCTCGATATTTTATATCGTCACCCTCGCGAAGGCGAGGGTCTTTTTTTGTGGCGAAAAGTCGCACAATCCTGTGAGATGACGCACGTTCGGGCACAGTTTGGGAACATTAATATGTTCCAAATAACTTTTTTTCGTGCATGAGCGGTGCCATAAATATATTTTTAAAGTCAAAAGTGAAAAGGAGACCTATGAAAAAGAAGGTTTTGAACGTTGTGGTGGCGATGGGTGTCGCCGCTGTTTTTTCGGCATGTGGTGACGACCCTGCAGGCCCGGCTCCCGGCCCGACATCTTCGACTTCGAACGACCCGTGCGCAAATGTCACGGTTCTTTCCGATGCATGGCTTTTCAATGCGGACAAGGCTTACTTGATTTATCCGGACGGCAGGGTGACCGATGCTGCCGGGAATGTCGTCGCGCAGTTTGTCGATGGCAATGTCGTTGGCGTTGACGGTGGGCAGATTGCTACGGGTGTCGATGTCGGTGCGCTCCAGGTTTGCCAGGTGCAGCCGGTCGGTTCCAGCGCGGACGCTGTTGACCCGAACTCCAGCACAGGAGCCATTGACCCGACCTCGAGCGACGCCATGCTCCCCGGTTCCAGTGCGGGGATTGTCGATCCGAATTCGAGCGATGCCGTGAATCCCGGTTCTAGCGCGTCCGTGGATCCTGAGTCGAGTGCGGAAGTGGTCCCCGAAAGCTCGAGCAGCGTCAAGAATTCTGGCAACCCCGAAGAGGATATCAAGAACTATCCCGTGCCCACGCTCAAGAACATTCTCGGTAACGGTACCAGCGGCTGGAATACCCGCTACTGGGATGCCTGCAAGCCCCACTGCTCCCAGACGAGTACCGATGGCGCAGAAGGCAAGCCTGTAATCAATTCTCAGGCAGAATATGAGGCTAGCCACTACACGGCACGTGTCTGCAATATTCACGATATTGAAATTCCGACCTTCACTTACAGCAAGGGCCTGGAACGTTACTGGATCGGTTTCCAGAATACTCCTAACGCATGCGACGAAGCCCAGCCTGCAACGGGCGGCGGCTTTACTTGCACCGACATGGCTCCGGTGGCTGTGAACGACACGTTGGCATACGCCTTCGTTGCCGGCAGTGCCTCGACAACCTCTTGCGGTAAGTGCTTCCACTTGCAGTATGACGGTTCCTTCAAGGATGCCAGCGGGACTAACGCTCCCAAGGAAACCCACAAGGCGCTCAAGGGCAAGCACATCATCGTCATGGCGTCCAATATCGGTCACGACGTGAAGCCTGGCCAGTTCGACCTCATGGTACCGGGCGGTGGTCCGGGCATCTTCAATGCGCTCAACCTCATGATCGACCGCAACGATATTGAATGGGGTGCCCAGTACGGTGGTTTCTTGACATATTGCCAGCAGAAACTCGGCTATGACAAGGGCCTCACGGATTATCAGTCCTGCGTTACGGAAATGTGTAATGCGGCCTTCGGTGATTCCAAGTACCCGAACCTGCTCCGCGGTTGCCTCTGGTTCTCCAATTGGTACATGGCTGCCGACAATCCGACCTACCAGTGGGAAGAAGTCGAATGCCCGCAGTACTTGCTTGACAAGTATTCTACGACCATCAGCACTTCCATTGAAACCAATATCCTCTTCCAGTCCGACTGGTCCAAGTACAAGGGCGGAGACTTTATCACTACGGATGCCTGCAGCAAGACCCCGAATGCACAGGGCGAATACTGCAATCCGGAACAGTTGGCTGCTGACAAGGCCAAGACGTACTAGTCCTTCGCTCCGTAAAGAGGTGCTATGAAACGTAAACTGTTCAAGTCGATAGTTGCGGCCGGTGCGGTCGCCATGGTTTGCGCTTGCGGAGACGATCCGTCGTCTCCGGATAATCAGCAGCCCGGCTTCTCGAGCGCGGTAATCGACCCGACGTCCAGCGCGGTTGTCGGCCCGAACTCCAGTGGCTCCGTGAATTTCGGCTCGAGCGGTATGGAGAATCCTGGTTCGTCCGCGAATCCGGATAATCCGCTATCGAGCGGTACGGTTATTCCGGGTTCCAGTGCCGGAGTGGCTCCTGAAGGTTCCAGCAGTTCCGCGAATACGGAACCGGAACTTGACGCGAACGGTTTCCCGACTCTTGAATCTTACGGGCCTCCTCCGGCCGAATACACCAAGGACATCAGCGCTACGGCAAAACGCGGTTGGAATACCCGTTACTGGGACGCCTGCAAGCCGCACTGTTCCTGGCTTAAGGAAAGTTCGAGCGACAAGACTCGTGCCGATACTTCTTCTGACGAGGCGTACCTTGCCGAATTTGCCACTGCGCGCAACTGCAACATTCACGATGTCGAAGTCCCTACCTTTACCGTGGGTAACGTGTCAAAGGCTTGGCGCAGTTACGAAGGCACGCGCAGCGCCTGCGGCGAAGAAAAGGAAAAGGGCGTGTTCACCTGCACCGACATGGCGCCGATTGCCGTGAACGATACTCTTTCCTATGCATACGTGGCGGGCACTGCCGACAGCAAGTGCGGCAAGTGCTATCACTTGCAGTACGACGGCCACTTTAAGGATGAGTTCGAGAATAACCCGCCCAAGGCGACCCATAAGGCGCTCAAGGGAAAACACCTGGTGGTGATGGCCTCCAATATCGGTAACGATGTGGCGGGCGGTGACGCCAAGTTGCCTGCGGGCCAGTTCGACTTGATGGTCCCGGGCGGTGGCGTGGGCGCCTTTGACGCTCTCTCTACCCAGGTGAACAAGGGTGCCGGCTTTAACTGGGGCGCGGGCTTTGGCGGGTTCCTTACGGAATGCCAGAAAAACACGAACTGCGGCACCGAGGGCTCCCTGGAATGTTACCAGACGTGCGTGAAGGACATGTGCAACGCGGCCTTCGGCGATGCCGGCCTCCCGAACCTGTTGCGCGGTTGCCACTGGTTTGCTGACTGGTACATGGCTGCGGACAATCCGACCTACTACATCGAGGAAGTTGAATGCCCGCAGTACTTGATCGACCATTACATGACCCGATACAACACTTCTTTGGAAAACAACTACAGGAAGGTTGAGGACTGGTCCACTTTCAAGAAAGGCGACGTGCTTGACACACTCCATTGCTGGAAGGCGGGCGAGGCTCCCCCGGAAGAGGGCTGGGTAAATCCGAGCGCCGGTTGCGAAATTCCGTAAGCTTGAAAAAATTTGGATGAAGTCCCGTGCGTGCGCGGGGCTTTTCTGTATTCTATCCTTGTTTTTTGCTGGATTATCACTAATTGTAAATTAAGTTATTGGCAAATGGATTCTTTGACTTTATATTACGGAACATGAGAGTGTTGAAAGCTGTTGTTTGTGTATTGCTTGCCTTGAGCCTCGTGGGTTGCGCCATGAGCAGGAACCCGAACCCCATGATTCGTTATGGGGTGAATACTGGTGCTGCTTTGGCGGGTCCGGGCCTTGTCGCCTTGTGCGTGGGCGGGGCCGTGGCGGAAGAAACTGGTTCGGATTCAGAATGGGGTGAGCTTGCCTTTTGGGGAATTGCTGCCGCTGCCGGCGGTTTTGTTGTGGGCGCCGTATTGGGCGGGACGGTAGGCTTTTTCAAGTGGATGTTTAACGGGTTTAAAGACGACAATGTTGATTCGGCTTACGACTTGCCAGAAGAAATCATGCCGCCTGCTGAGTGACGTGCTCGACACGCTCCATTGCTGGAAGGCGGGCGCGGGGCTTTTTTGCGACGGATTTTCTATCTTTGTCTCCGGATTTTTTATGACCTTTGAGGAGTAGGACTATGGCATCGGAAAATGCGATTATCGAGCGTGCTGAAATGTATCTGCGGAAACTTTCTTGCGGAGTGAATCCGCTGACGGACGAGATATTGCCCGAAGGAGATTCCTGCCGCCAGGAGCGCATCTGCAAGTGCCTTGCCTATGTCGCCTCCCTGTTGCAGCAGCGCCTGAACCACGACGAGGTGGCCCCGGTGCAGGAACTTCCGCGCAAGCAGCAGGTACCGCGTGCGCAAAAGCAGATGCCTTCGCTGAAGGAACTCGCCATCGATTCCGAGATGCTTTCGCATTACCGCTTTTTCGACTACCCTGTTTCTATCTCGCGCGTGGTGCGTAACGTGAACGAGCTCCTGCCGAGGGGCATGAATACGCTCGCCTATGCCGACGTGGCGAACTTCCTGGTACAGGAGGGAATCCTTTCGCGCCAGGAGACGGAAAACGGCAAGGAAGCGAACCTGCCGACGGCCCTCGGCGAAAGCTACGGCTTCGAGAAGGGTGAATCCGAACTCCGCGGACACCACAACATCTACACGCAGTGCTGGCAGCGCGCGCAGCAGTTTATCCTCGACAATATCCAGAAGTGTGTCGCTATCGCGAACGAACGCATCGCCCGTATGGGGGATGCTCCCGTGAAGGAACGCCCCGCCCGCAGGGAAAAGCAGAAGTTCCATCTGGATGGTGAACAGCTCGCGAAATATCCCGCCGACGAGACTGCCGTTCCCGTGAGCGAGATTGCGCGGCGCCTCAATGCGCTCCTGGAACCGGAAGGGGACATCGCGAAGATATACTACAAGACGATCCGTGACTGGTATGTGTCGGAAGGCTACCTTGAATTCAGGAACAACGGCGATGGGAAACCCGCGTTCCTCCCGACCGAGAAGGGCTCCGTGGCGGGGCTCCTCGTGGAATCGAGGACGGCATACAATGGTGAAATCTACGACGTGGTCATGTACGACCAGCCGGCCCAGAGGCTCTTCCTGGATTACCTGAGTCGCGCGGGCGGCTCTATGGAATTAGCCGTAGAGGAAGCCGAGGGTGACGGCCACGGCGGTTAACAGCACAATCTGCCTTACGATGTGAAGCTCGTGGGAATTCATGGGCATAAAATACAAAGTTGACCTCCAAAAGGCCAACTCCGTAAGCAATGAATAATTTTCGGGGTGCGGAAGTGTGATTTCCCGCATGTTTTTTGCGCTTTTTAGGAATTCGGAACTTGCCGGGGCGTAGCAGAAGCCTCCGCTATAGTTTTTGCCGACGCACAGGTGCTGGTAATCCCTGGTGTTGGTTTTGCGGCCCTCCTCGAGTTCCGCCCATTCCTTGAGCGATGGCAGGTGGAACCCTTCCGGGCATGCCTTCTGGGCTCCGTCCCAGTTTACCTTCCGTAGGGGAATCCGCATTGTCGACCATCCAGGTCTGGTTCCCGATGGTGGCGCATCCGGCCAGCAGGAGCGCCGCTAACGCGGATATGGCCCGGAAAAATTTCATGGAGACTTAGTTGGTGCCGCTATTGAGTCCCTTGACGGGCACGAGGGTCTGCTTGCCGTCGGCGCCGATGACCACGGCGATGCCGGCGAGGTAGTTGATCCAATGGCGGTCTTCGAAATAGCGGAGCCCGATTTTCCTGTTGGAGATGGAGATCACGAGCGGGACGAGGAACTGGTCATGCGAGCACACGACGCTGATGCGGCTTTTCTTCGAGATGACGCCCACCAGGAAGTCGTCGACAAACTGCTTGGTACGTTCGTCCAGGTCGTAGAAGGCGTCGGCATATTCGCCGTTGTATGCCCAGCCCGTGGTCACCATGTAGTTCATGTCGGTGCCCTGGGACTTGTATTCGTCGTACTTCGCGTTGTCCTTGATGTACCAGCTGCCGTTGAGGATGGGGTAGGCGTCGTGGACAAATTCGGTTTCTCCGCGGCCGACGGCGATGTTCTCGAGGGTTTCGCGCGTGCGGACGTATTCGGAGTGGGCGTAGTAGGCGCCTTCGGCGGATGCAATCTTTTCGCCTACGCTACGGGCCTGGTAAATGCCTACGTCGGTCAGGTGGGAGGTGCGTCCGGAACTTGCTTGCCTGTCGGCATGGCGCAACACGAACACGACCTTGTCGTCGGCTTTCAGGGAGGCGAAAACTTTGTTGATGCTGACGAAGGTGGAACCGAAATCGGCGGCGGTCGGGTCGTAGGCGCTCTCGTCGGTATCGTAGAAGATGGGGCCCGCGTAGGTGGTGTCGCAGTAGACGGCGTCGCCCTTGCCGTCTTCGAGGGGCTTCACGGTGCAGGTCGTCTTGTAAGAAGGTTCATCGACGTCCGTCCCTACGGCATAGGGATCGACGGGGGTAGCTGCGGAGGATTCGGGCTGCAGTGCGACCGACGAACTGCTCTCCGTCGGGCTCTGCGTCGCGGAGTCGGAAGAGCCGGTCTGGCTATCCGGGCTGGTGGAGGATGTTTCCGCGGCGGTGGAACTCTGGGGCTGGTTGCTGTCGGAACTTGTGGTCGGGGCGCTCGGCGAATCGTCGCCGCAGGCCGACAGGGAAAGCGCGAGACATGCGGTTGCTGCAAGGTAGGACAGTTTCATATGGAACCTCTCGGGTAGATCTCTACTTGTATTTACTTTGAAAAATACATAAAAAAATAAAGGAGGGGTATTTTTTTGCCCATTTTACCCTCCAAAAACCGATAAAGTGCAAAAACTGCTGAGGAACGTTATTGCGGAAAATGTCCCCTGAATCTATATTTTGAGTAAATGAAATGGTTAGGATGCATAATCGGGTGCCTCGCCCTTGCGCTGTCTGTCGCCTGTTCGGACGATATCAGTTCTATCGACCCGGATAGCGAGGGAACGCAAAATAAATGGCTGACGTTCAGTGCCATGGTATCCTTCGATAAGCAAATCCATCATGATTCGGTAACCTTGACCCTGCTGGATTCGTCCTTGACCGAAATCCGGACATACCCGATGATTCCCAGCACCATGCTGTATTACGAATCGTACCAAACGGAGCCGCTGAGGCTGCCGAAGACGACTCCGGTTCCCTATGTCAAGATAACCTTGCATACCTCCGCTTCCATCCACGGCAAAAAGGCGAAACTGTTGTTCTCGCGGTTTGCGTCGGTCGACGAATATGCGCCGGCGCTCAATATTTATACGGCGCTGGCCGCGAAACCCATAAGGCGCCTGATGCTGTCGGATTCCCTGTCTCTCGATTCCGCGACTGCGCTCGCCTACGCAGGTATCGACGATTTTTTCGGTATCGAGAATTACAACTTCGAAAGCGGGTATTTCACAAACAGCCCCGAGTATTTGCTGCCCTATGTCTACTGCCGCTACTTCATTTCGGATTCCATATTCTACAGCGATTTCCACGAGCTCGAAGACGCCATCGACAGGGGGGAATGGGGCGATACGCTTTTCCGCGTGCGCGCCGCCGACGCCTTGATGCGCTACTACGACAAGGGCGGATGGATTGACGCCCGTGGCATGGAGCTTCTAACCAACGGTTACAATTCCCCTATAATAAATTTCCGCGAAAATGCACTCGGAATTGAATCCTGCTCCATCGAACGGAGCGGGGACACGATTGCCATTGCGAACCGCCGGAGCGAATTCTATGACAGCGTGCTCGTATGCGACTATACAGGCAACAATATCATGAACCCCAAGATTCCCTACTGGCGGCGCATCACCCCCGACGAACGAAAATACGGGTACTGCATTAACGGCAAGGAAACCCTCATCGAAAAGGATTCGACATTCTACCTTTGCAGCGGGAACGGCTGGCAAGAAGTCAATGACATGAACACCGTGCTCAAGTCCATATACAAGGAATGCTACAGGTGGAACCAGCAAAGCATCTGCGAATTCAGGGGCACGCCATACATCTGCAGTTCCTACCTGTATATCGATTCGACATACGCCAGCATGGGCTACACGGAAGAAAAGACAGGATACGCCTGGATGAACGACACCGCGGCCATAAACAAATACTATCCTGAAGGTATTCCGGATACGATTGTCAAGGTCGAATACAGCGAGGAACCATGAGGATGTTCCGGGCTCCATATTCCATAGCGATCCTGTTGCTTATATGCATGGCCATGATGGCCGCATGCACTACCGACACGTACTATGCGGACGATTACAGGAATTGCGACAGGGAATTCGGCCTCAAGGAAGCAGATTCCGGCGCAGTCGAAAAAGTCGCTGTCGATACCCTCCGCTCGATCGAGGGGGGATTCAACCTGGCATCCTTCCTGGAACCGGTAAAGCTCGAAATCGGCTCCCTGGACAAGGACCTGGAAAAACAGGAATCGGTCACGGCACGAATCGAGCGGAACAGGATTGACTTTACCTACAAGGTAAAGGAGATGTTCTTCACGGAACCGTATGTGGAATTCGACCTCACCTGCAGATTCCGCGATTCGAAGGACACGACCGAGATGCAATTCCGCTCCATTGCGAAGCTCTCTGACAAAAGCGCGAGAAACATCAACCTGTATCGACTTCTCGAAAGCGAGTACCTGAAAAACCTCATACAGAAGGAGGGCGAGTCGTTTGACCTTGCGCAGAAGCATACGCACCAGGCGATTCACGATTTGCTCGACCCGGAGACGGAATTCAAATACGGTATCGGGAACGCCCCCTACGGATACGACACGCTCGAAACCTTCGCATATCTCTACAGCCTGTTCTTTATGAAGGACACGACTTTCTACAAGAATTTCAAGAAACTCTCCAAGGCGGTCGGCGGCGAGAAAAAGTGGGACGAGGTCCTTTCCCGGAAGAAGATTTCGGACAAGCTAATCGAGTATTACAGGCTCGGGCAATCGCAGTGCGACACGACTGTCCGCAACGAACTGAAGAAGGATATCGACTGGACACTGCTTCGCTACAACATGGCGCGGCGGATTGTAGACGATACCTTGACCTGCACGGCGGATACGGTGGCCCCGCGCGATACCGCCGATGTTCCCGATACAACGGCGAAGGATTCCTTGCACGAAGTGACCGCCGCCGAAAAGTTCGGGGAGTGTACCATCAACCGCGAACAGCAGAAGGTGATGCTCGATACGGGAAAGTACTACATGTGCAAGGGCAAGGAATGGGTTCCCATCATGTCGCCCGCCTATTACGAAGACTACGGGGAAGAGGGCGATATCATGATCCGCGACGGGGAATATTTTAGATGTGACGGTGGATTTATGTGGATCCGCATTCCGGACGAGTTCGTCGTTCCTCCGGTCAAGGATTTGCAGCGGTGCGTTCTGGGAAACATAGCGCAATACGGTGACAAGGTTTACAGGTGCCACGGGTATTATCGCGACGGCGAATATGTCGGCACGTTCTGGTACGAACTGGCCGCGGACACCATTCCCGCTGTCCAGAGGAACGGCTTGTTCTGCGTCGATTCTACAAGCGGGCGCAAGGAAGAAGTCAACGGCCGCTACTGGACCTGTGTCCATGACGGTGCGCGCTATGCGTGGAGGGAAATGACTTTCACCAAGTCCATCGTTTACGCGTTCAGCCGGGAACACAAGGACGAATGCAAGAATGGCCCTGTAGGAACGACCATTTACTGGAACGAGGCGATAAGCAATTACTATTCGTCGAACGCCTACTCTGCATGCAGCGATGAGGCGCCTGAATGGGACTACATGGAGCTCGATGAACGGAATAATTACGGGATAGGCATTCTTGACGGGGGAGTATTCGTGGATTCTTCCACCATCGTCGCCCGGCATGGGGATTTTACGTATACCGTCAAGAGGATGCGTCCCTGGTACAAGCTCTTCGGTGTCGTCAATGTCGAGGCGGATATCGGCGGCAAGGAATACGGGGCGATTTTCAGGAACAAGGTTCCGTACCTTTCCGGCAAGAAGGGGACCGATTCCATAGCAGTCGAGTCCTTCCCCGGAAAGAGCGCAAGTTTCGATAGCTTTGTTGCGCAGTATATGCATTCGGATGGGGTGCTCCCCGCTTTCGGCGTGCGGTTCGTGCGCGTTGGCGAAGATTCGTTCATGGATTTCGGGAAGGCGGCGGGCTTCTGCCCGGATGGTTTCCACCTGCCCGATACGACCGAGTGGACGGAAGATCTGCTGAAGAGTTTCCCGGTGGAAGAGCGCTATAGCCAGGACAGTCCGCTGAAGGTCCGCTACGATGGGACGACCTACCTCTACGATATCTACTGGACTTCGGCTTCGAAGGATTCGGAAACGCATTACTGCTATGAGGTACGCTACGAGGGCAATACCGGTCCGCTGGGCCGCACCGTCGAATGTCCGGACGATCTCTATCCGGGCGTGCAGACGTTGTGCTTCAAGGACGGGGAGGAGGAATGATGCGGAACTTTAAGAAAATGCTCCTGCTGATGGCATCCCTCCTGGTGCCTGTATTCCTTGTTGCCTGTGGCGATACCCCTAGCGATGTCGAATCGGCTTCGGGCGGCAGGTATATTGAGGGAAGCATCTATCCTGAAAGCCGCTGGACCGCCCTGCAGGGGGGATTCTACCTGCATGTGCGCCTTGTCCCCGTCGCTGTCGAGGTGACGCTGCTTGACGAGCGTCTCGATTCCATCGGGAC
Source organism: Fibrobacter sp. UBA3629 (assembly GCF_002374005.1). Taxonomy (NCBI): domain Bacteria; kingdom Pseudomonadati; phylum Fibrobacterota; class Fibrobacteria; order Fibrobacterales; family Fibrobacteraceae; genus Fibrobacter; species Fibrobacter sp. UBA3629. The sequence continues at coordinate 36,144 of NZ_DFLC01000002.1, forward strand.
GGTCGACGTGAAACTCGTGCGCCACCGTAACGGTGCGACTTCCTTTGCCTCCGACTCGTTGGATCTCGCTTCGTCGCTATTGCGCATAAAGTTTACCTGCGTCTACGCGGATTCTTCCAGCGGACTCAAGATGGACTTTGTGCAGTATGCCGATATTGACAAGGATAGCGTGACGGTGCTTTCCCTGTCGGACGCCCTGCAAAGCAAGCGCATCGAATTCCTGGTGCAGGAGGATGGGTTCGATCTCGAGGGCGCAAGGCGGAAAGCGAACCGTGAAGCCCGCTCGCTGCTCGATTACGACGCCCAGGGCGATTTATCCATGACGGTCTATATCAACCAGATATGCATTATCGAAAAGCCCGATACCGCCTTCTTTGCCAATTACATGAAACTGCGCGATGCCATGGGCGAAGACAAGACTTGGCGAGACTTCTTTTCGGAAACCGAGATTGGGGACACCCTCTTCAACCGCAACAGGTGGGAGGATTTCTGGATAAAGTCGTTCGGGCTCCCGGCATGTGACAGCTCGAACTACAAGGATACTGCGAGCGTAAAGAACAAGGAGAGCGTCCATTACGGGAAGGTATTTGTATGCGACAATCCTGAATACGAGAACAAGTACAAGTGGCGCCTGATGACGGATTTCGAGATGGATATTGGCGTGTGCACTCCCGCCCTGCGTGATACGGCCGGTTTCGGGCACGTGGTGTACGTGTGCGACTCTGCAAGGGCGGAATGGAAGAAGATGCCCGAAAAGCAGGGCGTCCCCTACCTTTACGGCGAATGCGGGAGCGAAGTCGAAGGCGACAGCGTCCTTTACGATTCGGTTTACTATGTCTGCGCCATGCATGAGGACTGGTTGTCCAGGGTCATTTACGAGTGGAAGATTCCCTCGAATGACAAGTTGAGCGATCCGGTGAACATCTTTGTCCGTAAGCACGAGGGCATCTGTGATGCCAAACGCTCCGGCGAAATGACCGCTATCGACGGCAAGTATTACGTGTGCAAGGATTCGGCGTGGAAAGAAATCGACAGGGCTACCTATTTCTTGGGCGAATGCGACAGCCTGGGATGGGACAAGAAAAGGGCGCATCACGACTCGGTCGGATACTTTATATGCAAGCAGGGACATTGGCCCGAGTATGGTTCGGTGTGGGTCGAGGCCCTGATTCCGGATTACTATGGCGATGCGTGCACGCCGGAACTTGCCGGCTATGTGAAGAAGTACGATGGAACCCTGTATATCTGCAGGGCCAGGGCTGGATTCTCGGGTTCCCACTGGGAAGTCCCGTCTTATACGGACATTGCGGAACCTGTAAGGAACGGCAACCTTTGCGAGATGGCGAACGAGGGCGAGGTCGTCGAATATGGCGGCGTGGGCTACAAGTGCGGCTTCCCGGTATGGGAGAAGGCCACCGATTATGAGCTCAAGGTGCACAGGGCGATAGTGCGCAACAAGTACAAGCCGGACCTTTGCTTCAATGGCACGGACCGGACATCCATCTTCTGGGACGAAGCTGACACTGCGCTTTACGGCTGCGTCGAAAAGTTCACGGAGGCGAACTACGGATGGGGACAGGTGCGCTACGAAATGAAGTATGCAGCCTTTGCGGATATCCATGATCCGAGAGACGTGGCCGGCGGCATATACGAGAATGGTGACTATATCATAACCAGGAACGGATGGAAATACTCGTTCTACATTAGCGGTCTGAGCAGCAGCGGAGACAAATACGGGTTATTGGTCCTCCAGTCGGTCGTTCCGGAAACAGGTGTGCCGTTCGAAATCACGGGTGGCATGACATTGAACGATCTTAGGGGGGAGATGGTGATTCGTGCCGCGATCGGCGACAGTGCCGTAGCGCTTGACGCGATCGACGGAAAAAGCGCATCGTTCGATGCCTACTTTACGGACTGGAAGCAGCAGGTGGTGGAATCGACCGGTTGCCCGGATGCGACTATCACCGGAATCAGTTGCGTTTCGGACTGGGGCACGTCTACGGTCGACGTGGTATTCAACCATTACAACGAGAATTCCTACACGACCTGGGAACAGGCGAAGGACTTCTGCCCCGAGGGGTCGCACATCCCGAGCGCGGATGAATGGCTGTACCAGAATTATGCGGATTGGTTCAGTATCGCGAAGGATCGCGCGCTGCGGGTAAGGCAGAAGAAGGATTCCGGCGATTACGGGACTTTCGATGTAGAGTACAGCTTCGTGTGGACCAGCACGGAAAAGGATTCGGAGACGCAGTACTGCTTTGAATATGCCAAGGCGGACAACGGCTGGTATGGAGAGAAGGGCATTATGAGCGGGATTGTCGAATGCCCCAAGGACCTCTACCCGATGGTGCAGGCGATTTGCGTTAGCGACAGGAGGGAAGAATGAGAAATGCTCGCTTCGTGAAGTTCCTGTCGTTTACCGCATTCCTGTGCGCAGCGTTATTGACAGGCTGCTCCATGACGGATTATGAAATCGAGAAAGAAAGCCATACCTGGAGATTCGTAGGTCTCGTCGACGATTCTACGGCCCTCGTGAGCGTAGCGCTCGAGCAATGGGGGGAGGAACACGACCACCACCTGATGGGATGGGACGACGATTTCCACTGGACGAAGGATGCAAGCTACTATCCGGTAAAAATGAATTCGTACTGGCGTGGAAAGGGAAGCAGTTCCGTGCAGGACACTTTACCCCAGAAGGCCGAAACGGACGACTATACCATTCGCTACGAAAAACTCGACAAGTACTCCTCGACCTGCGGGGCGATACTGAGCGACAGGAAGGGCAATGATCTCGATACCCTGGAACTGGAGCGGTGCAGTTCCGATTCGGCAAGGTTCGTCGGGAGCTATGTCAAGATAGACAACGGCTTCTATCTTGTACAGGATGACCGGTTCCCCAGACAAAGGCCCGCCTACCGTTTTGAACATACGGGAGGGGCAATCAAGTTTACCGACGCGAACGGCGACTATATTATCTATGGCGGGAAGCCGTAACGATGGCGCTTGAACGGGAAAGGGTGTCGCACGAGTTTCCGGCGGTTTACGACCGGGAATCGCGTGTGCTTCTGCTGGGGTCGATTCCGTCTCCCAAGTCGCGCGAGGTGGGGTTCTATTACGGGCATCCGCAGAACCGGTTCTGGAAAGTGCTTGCCGCCGTCCTGGGCGAAGATGCCCCCGCAACCATTCCGCAGAAAAAAGTCATGCTCAAAAAGCACCATGTTGCGCTCTGGGATGTGCTGGAAAGCTGCACTATCGTAGGCGCGAGCGACACGAGCATCGAGGACGTGGTTCCGAACAAAATAAGCGGTCTCGTGAAGGCCTCGAAGGTTTCGCGCATCTTTTGCACGGGCGCCACGGCTTACAGGCTGTACCAGAAATACTGCGCTGCCGAAGTGGGAATCGATGCCGTGAAGCTGCCCTCGACATCGCCCGCGAACTGCGCCGTCTCGATGGAAAAGCTTGTCGAGGCTTATCGGGCGATTCTGTAGCGACCGCAAATTTGTATTTTTGTTCCCGAGAGGTTTTTTATGAGCATTTCGATGCAAGATGTGATGAAAGAGTCCGGCGTGGCATTCGGTACGAGCGGTGCGCGCGGCTTGGTGACGGCGATGACGGACCGCGTGTGCTACGTTTACGCGCGCTGCTTTATCAAGTACTGCGAGGCGAGCTACAAGTGCGAACACACGATTGCGATTGCGGGTGACCTGCGCCCGAGTACGGAACGCATTTTGAAGGCGCTCGTGAAGGCGGGCGAGGACAGCGCGTGGAAGGTCGTGTACTGCGGCCGCATCCCGAGCCCGGCGATTGCGCTGTACGGTATCGACAAGGCGCTCCCGACCATCATGGTGACGGGTAGCCATATCCCCGCCGACCGCAACGGCATCAAGTTCAACCACCCGAAGGGCGAAATTTCCAAGAAGGACGAACAGGGAATCGTCTCGCAGTCGGTGGATTTCGACGAATCGATTTTTGACGCGGCTGGCATGCTGAAGGATGCGCCCGCGCTCCCGGCGGTCGAGATGGAAGCCGAGGAAAACTACCTGAAGCGCTATCCGGCGTTCTTCGGCAGCAAGGCTTTGCAAGGCCTCACCATCGGCGTGTACCAGCATTCCGCCGTGGGCCGCGACATCGTAGTGAAGGTGCTCGAGAGCCTGGGTGCCGCGGTGAAGCCGTTCGCACGTAGCGAGACGTTCATCCCGGTCGATACCGAGGCCATCCGCAAGGAAGACGAGGAACTCGCCCGCGAATTTGCGCACAAGGATTTTGTCGATGCGATCTTCAGCACCGACGGCGACAGCGACCGCCCGCTCCTGGCAGACGATACCGGCATGTGGCTGCGTGGCGACGTGCTGGGCATTTTGGCTGCCCAGGCGCTTGGCATCAAGCGCATTGCAACTCCGGTGAGTTGCAACACGTCGCTCGAAAAATGCGGCAGCTTCGAGAAAATTTGCCGCACCCGCATCGGCAGCCCCTACGTGATTGCCGGCATGGAAAGCCTGGTGGATGCAAACGATGCAAACGTCTCTGTCGCTGGCTACGAGGCGAACGGCGGGTTCCTGCTGCAGACCGACCTCACGCGTGAATTCGTGGATAGCGATGGCCGCGGCGGCGAGATGCGTGCAACCCGCACGCTGCCCGCACTTCCGACACGCGACGCCCTGCTCCCGATGCTTGCCGTGATGGTGCGCGTGCGCGAAGAACGCCTCTGCGTCGTCGACCTCCTGAAGAAACTCCCGAAGCGCTTTACGCTCAGCGACCGCCTCAAGGAATTCCCGACCGCGACATCGAAGGCGAAGCTTGCCGAAATCCGCGAACAGAAGCTCGGGCACAAGCTCTTCGGTGCGCTTACTGCCAAGCCGAACCGTTTCGCGAAACCCGGTGCCGACGGCAAGATGCCCGCACCCTTCCACGGCGACATCGTCTCCATCGACGAGACCGACGGCTACCGCATGGAGTTCGATTCCGGCGATATCGTGCACCTGCGCCCGAGCGGTAACGCTCCCGAGTTCCGTTGCTACGTGGAAACGGGCGACAAGGAACGTTCCGCCGAGCTCCTTGCCGGCTGCATGAAGATCATGGAAGGCTGGCGCGGCTAATTTTTGTATCTTGTTCAGTATGTCGAAGAAAATCCTCCTGTCCCTGTTGCTGTTTAGTGCCGCTGCCCTTGCGGCAAGCGGCCGCTATTGGAACACGGGACTTGGCGGGACGACGATGAAGTTCCTTTCGATGCAGGCTTCGCCCCGTAGCGCGGCTCTTTCCGGGGCGGGAGTCGCTTCTCCCGTGCGCCTCTCCGAACTGACGCGCAACCCGCTTGCCGCCACGTCTGTCTCGCAGGCGGAGATAGGGTTCAGCCAGATTGTCTTTGGCGATGCGGGTGCAGACAACTTTGTCTCCATCTACTACGGGCTTCCGCTCAATGACCTGTTCGTGCTTTCGATGGGGCTCGAGTTCCTGGGCTATGGCGATATCGAGGGCCGCGACGAGGAAGGGTTCGTCACGTCGGACTATTCGGCCTATGCTTGGGCGGCCCAGGCGGGAATCGGCAATCACGGCCGCCCGTTCGCATGGTCGTTGCAGACGCGTTTTGCCTACCAGGCGATCGACGATGAATCGACGCTAGGCATTTTGGCCGATGCGGGCGCATCCTACCGCGTGAATCGCTTTGTCGCGTTCGGTGCGGCGGTTACGAATTTCGGCTACGTGACCGAAAGCGAATACAGCGGCGAACATGAAGCCGCCCCGATGGCCTTGCAGGCGGGAATCACGGGTTCCATTCCTGTAGGTAGCCTCCTGCACCTGGAAAGCATGTGGAATGTGCACCTCTCCGCCGATATCTACAGGCGTGCCGACATGGAAGATTTTGAATGGCGCTTCGGTGGCGAAATTTCGTATCAGGAATTCGTTTCGCTTCGCGCAGGCTATGCGCTACGTCCCGAAACCGAGGACGGTCTGAGTGCGGGTATCGGCATTGCCTTCGGTTCCTGCGTGTTCGATTACGGTTATTCGCCGCGTCCGGCTCTCGCTTCGGGCAACCACTACCTTGGCGTGGGCTACAGGTTCTAGCCTCCTCGCTATCCGTGCTTCTGTATCTGGTAGCAGAGGCAGCCCCTGCTGATACCGAGTTTCCTTGAAGCCTTGCACTTGTTCCAGTCGCATGAATCCAGGGCGTCCTTGATGATGTCCCAGTCGGGGGCGTTTTTGCGGCGCCTTGTCCAGATGCGCATGATGTTCTTTTTGGAATCGAATACCGCCGGCGTGGCGAATTCTTCTTCGAGGATTTCTTCGAGCTTGATTCCGTGCGGACAGAGGAGGGCGAACCGCTGCAATACGTTTTTCAGCTGCCGCACGTTTCCGGGCCAGCTGAACCGCTGTAGCGCCGCGAGGTTGTAGGCGGTGAGTTTGTTTGGAATCTCTTCGAGGGTGGCTGTGCTTACGTTATCGAGAATACCGTTCCATATTGACGTGGCGATGTCGTCGAAATCGTCGCGTTCGCGTAGGGGAAGGATCTGCACCGGGAATACGTTCAACCTGAAAAAGAGGTCTTCGCGGAATCGCTTTGCGGAGATTTCCTCCTTGAGGTTCCTGTTGGTGGCGCAGACGAGCCTGAAATCGACGGGGATGCTCCGGGTGCTTCCGACGGGCATTACCGTGCGTTCCTGCAGTATCCGCAGCAGCTTGCTTTGCGCCTCCAGGGGCAGCTCCCCGATTTCGTCGAGGAAAAGGGTTCCGCCGTTCGCGGCTCGCACGATTCCCTTCTGGTCGCTTTCGGAGCCGGTGTATGCACCCTTTATCGAACCTTCCAGGGTGCTCTCGATCAGGTTCTGCGAAAGCGCCGCACAGTTGACGGCGATGAAGGGGCCGTGCTTGCGGTGGCCGTGTTCGTGGATGTAGCGTGCGGCGACCTCCTTCCCGGCACCCGATTCCCCCTGGATGAGGACGGGGACGGAGGATTTTGCGGCGATGTTCAGCAGTTCGTTCGGTTGTTTCATGGGTGTCTCCTACCCTAAAAACGATTGAAACGCCATTTTGTTCCCTGCCGATGCCGTTTTTTTACATTTGCGTCGCAATTTTTACAAAACCTTGCCGCACTTTCTCCGTTTTTCTATCTTTGTCCGCGCTCGGGGATTCTCCTCGGCAGACATAGACACAAAAACCAAGTGGCTGGCCAGATGGGTAGGCTTGGGCACGACGACCGTGAGGAAAGCGGTTGCGCTCGAAGCCGAGAGGTTTGGTGGCCCGAAAGGAAAAAATGAGTCAAAGAATCGTATGCAAGTTCGGCGGCAGCTCTGTCGCCGATGCCGGCCAGTTCAAGAAGATCAAGGCCATCGTTGAATCCGACAAGAACCGCAAGGTCATCGTCGTTTCCGCACCCGGCAAGCGCAATCCTAAGGAAACCAAGCTTACCGACCTCCTCTACAGCACCTACGACCTCGCCTCCAAGGGCCTCGACTTTTCGACCCCGTGGAACCTGATCCGTCAGCGCTATGACGAAATCTGCAAGGACCTGGGTCTCGAAGACAAGCTGACCGAAGACCTGGACAGCCTCGAAGACAAGCTGAAGAACCAGCCTGAATCCGTGAGCACGGACTTCCTCGTGAGCCGTGGCGAATTCCTCTGCGCACGCCTCATGGCCAAGTACCTGGGCGCAAACTTCGTCGACACCTTTCCGCTGATTACCTTCGACGACAAGTATCGCATTGTCCCGAAGACCTACGAAGACATCGCGAAGACCTTGTCTGACGAAAACCAGCTCTATGTGCTGCCGGGCTTCTATGGTGCAAACCTCCGTGGCGAAGTCAAGACCTTCAGCCGTGGCGGTTCCGACATTACGGGCGCCATCCTTGCCAACGGCATCGATGCCGCCAAGTACGAAAACTGGACCGACGTTTCGGGCATGCTCATGGCTGACCCGCGCATCGTCGAAAATCCGCTGCCCATCGAATACGTGAGCTACCGCGAAATCCGCGAACTCGCCTACTCCGGCGCCAGCGTGCTCCACGACGAATCCATCGCCCCGTGCCGCGCGAAGAAGATTCCTATCAACATCCGCAACACGAACCGCCCCGAAGACGCTGGCACCATCATCGGCCCCACTCCGGAAGAAGCAAAGCTCCCGATTACGGGTGTCGCCGGCCGCAAGGGCTTCTCCATGATCTACATCGAAAAGTCCATGATGAACAAGGAAGTCGGTTTCGGCCGCCGCGTGCTCGCCGTGCTCGAAAGCGAAGGTCTCTCCTACGAACTGTGCCCGAGCGCCATCGACTCCATGAGCATCGTGGTGGATAGCAAGGCTCTCGACGCCGTGCAGGACGTGGTTCTCGAAGACATCACGCAGCAGATGCGCCCCGACCGTATCAAGGTGTTCCCGGGCATCTCGCTCATCGCGACTGTGGGTCACGGCATGACGAACAAGATCGGTGTGGCTGCAAAGCTCTTCACCGCTCTCGCCGAGAACAAGGTGAACGTCCGCATCATCGACCAGGGTTCTTCGCAGATCAACATCATCACCGGTGTTGACGAAGCCGATACCGAGAAGGCCATCAAGGCCATCTACGGCGCGTTCGTGAAATAAAGGTCCCTGAGCCTGCCGAAGGGCCTTTGCGAACGTCATCCTGGGTGACATGCTTATGGTGTCATCCTGAGCGGAGGCGCATAGCGCCGAAGTCGAAGGATCCAGACCCGCATTAAACCGCCCCCGACTATCACGGCCGGGGGTGTTTTTTATATATATTACAATCAGAGGTACAAACCATGTCACATTGTCGTTTTTGCGGTTCATCCAGTCACGGGAGCGGTTGCTCCTACAGCCCCACCGGCAAGCATGTCCATATCGCGGACTCTTCGAGTTGCATCTACTGCGGCTCGTCCAGTTATGGCTCGTGCAGCTATAGCCCCACCGGCAATCACAAGCATGGTCACGGCAACGACAAGTGCGCCTACTGCGGCTCGACTAGTTATGGCTCCGGCTGTAGTTATAGCCCGACAGGGAAACACGAGCATTAGGACTTGTGATGAACCTTGCCTTGCTTAGAGTTTTCGGCATCCTGATTGCCGTGCACGAGTTAAATAGACTCGTGAGGCTCTTGTTGCAGGTTACTATGGTGGGGTTTGAAGAGGGCGAGTCCTTTACGGATATTGCTCCGATGATTCTCGCAAGTGTCGCCATTATTCTCGTGGGGATAATCGTGTTCGCAAAAAAGAGCGCGAAACTCCTGAGAGTCTTTTCCGCAATCATGATAATAGTGAGTATTGTTGGCGGTATAAACTTCGCGCGTGTGTATTTGGGCCTTCAATATTCGCCGGGTGTCGGGTTCCTGCTGCAAAGGCTGGCCGACCACTTTATAAACATGTTTATGGTAGTCTATTTCGTTTCGTTGTTTATGGGGAACATGAAGACTCAGGAAGGGAGCCACGTGAATCTGAGCCTGCTCCGGTTCTGCGCCGTAGTCTTTTTGGTAGACGGGTTTGGCTTCTTGGTGCATATCGGGTACGACCATTCCGTGCCAGTCGTAATCATGACTGCGGCTTCGATTGCGGCGGGCGTTGTTGCCCTTGCCAAGAATAACACGCTGGTCCTGAAGGCCTTTGCGGTATGTTCAATTCTCTGGCTCCTGTGGACTCACATTGAATTTGTCCGTACTAACATGTTTGGCGCGTATCACGTTGCCAATGCTATCGTGGGCATAGTTCTCAGTGCGCACCTTGTGGTGTGCATTGCCACGTTCTTTATAGATGTAGAAGAAAGCAAGTTCTACCTCCAGAAAATGAAGGCGCTTTTCTTCAAGTGGAAGAATCTTACCTGATTTATTCCGATTTGTTACGTTAGACAATTTTTTGCTATAGTACATTTTATGTGCTATAATTCTCTAAATGTGCTAAAAAATATAAGATTTAGAGCGTTATAAGCACTTTTTAGCGTTATAATTCTCTAAATATGTATTTTTCTGAATTCTAAACTTTACCGCTTCTTCACTGTCCTGACGGCAGGGCTGATTTTCTTTTCGCCGGTGCCGAGGTAGCGGCCCTGCATATCGAACATGCGGGCATCACCCTTTAGGAGTGGCATGGTTTCGCTGTGCGTCTCGCAAGGGACCGCAATTGCGGTTGTCGGCTCCGCGCTGGATTCCAGTTCCCACTTCTCGAGCGAGTCGAGGCCCGCGTTCCCGAGCACGGCCAAGTCATAGCCGATGACCTTCGCTGCACCTGCGGCGTATGCGGTATCGAGCTGTGCCGAAATTCTTGCACTGTCTGCGAGTGCGTGCGAGTCGTCGGTGCGGAACAGTTCCATATCTACCCAGAACTCAATACCGTATTGCTTGCAGGCCTGTGCCACCGCGCGTTCGTAGTTGCCCACGTTCGTAGTTTCGGCGTGGTGCTTGCCTGCGTCGCTTGCGCCCACGCCGTCCTGCACGGCGATAATGTCGGGCTTGAATCCTGCGGCAAAAAGTTTCTCGAAAAACGTTTGCAGTTTCTCGGGAGTTTCCAGGTTCTGGTTGTAGAATGGGGCCGCCATCACCTTCCAGCCCATAGCCTGTGCGGCCTCGGTAACGGGTTTCAAGAAATGTTCTACGAGCATTTCCGGCGTCGCGTCGCTGCGCAGGCCGTCCCAGTAGTAGCGAGCGATCTCTTGCGGGATGTACACGCCCTCGACGACAGTCTCGCTCCCGTATAGCGCGTAAATTTCTTCAAGCACTTTCAGGTTGCGTGCAGACAAAGTATCAAGCTGCTCGGCGGTCGGTGGCGTGTACCAGTTGTCGCCATTGTAGTAAAGCCCGAGCCAGACCCTGGTTCCGGTAGCCTTTGCCGCCTCGATGCTTTTGGGGAAAAGTTCGTTGTTCTTGTACTGTGTGTTCTGCAAAAAGTCCAGTTGCGAGGGGTAGTACAAGTGCGTCGCCTCGACCGCGGCGTACTGCAACACGACCTCGTCCATCCCGCGCGCGTGCAGGCGCTGGTGCATGTGCGTGATGGAATCCTGCGGGTAGTAGGCAGTGGACCAGCCCGCGTCGAAAACACCCGCGAATCCCGCCGCATGAACTGCGCCGGCAAACGGCCCCGCTACAAGCGAAAACGCTCCGCACAGGAGCGCGGGGAGAGCGAGTCGGAATGTGGGCCGCGAGATTGCCATACCTGTAATATATATTCTTTTAAATCAAAAATCTAGATGCTGAAAAATAGGGTAAAAAAATCCGGCCTTGCGGCCGGACTTCAGTTACTACCCTTCGCACATTGCTGTTTTAATTTTCTTGCGTATCGTCCTTGGCGGGGGTGTCGTCCTTGCTGTCCATTGCGCCCGTCATGAAGTCGTAGCACATTTCGTCGGCCATGTTTCCAACGTCGTCGAGCGTCATGCCGCCTGCCGGAGTAGTTTCGCTCTCGCCGTCCTTGGTCATTACGAGGTTGTCGCCATCAAGGGCGTACACGATTTCTTCCGTCTGGCCGTCCTTGGTCATGGTTATGGTCACCTTGCTGCCCTTGTTGATGGTGCAGGTCGGGGAATTGGAAGCCGAAGAGGAGTCGTCGCCACATGCGGTGAAGAGAGCACTTGCGCAGATAACGGCCGCGAGGAACATTTTTTTCATTATAGTATTCCTTGGAATTTTAGACACAAGTAATATATACCATGAAACCCGCGCGGGAGCAATTTTTTTAGTTGCCCCGAGCGGGAGTGATTTGCTTCACAGGATTTCACGCAAACAGGTCATCCTTCGTAACGACGCCTTGTGCAATGTTGGAATACATTCCTTGCGAAAGGCCTTCGCTTACAATCATTGTAATCCAAGGTGAATGGCGAAGTCCTGTTTCCTTGGAAAACGCCTCCCTGCGATTCAGCAACTTTTGGTATTCGTCCTTGTCAATAGAATAAGGTGTCTGGCTGTATTTGATTTCGCAAAGGTTGACGATTTTGTCCGCTCGTTCAATCACCAAGTCAATTTGTGCTCCTGGTGTAGAGTTTTTACTGCGCCAAGCGTAGCTGATTGTTGAAATGCCGTCGATTCGCAAAGCCTTTTTGATTTGCAGAATGTGCGACATGCAGATACGTTCAAACGACAGGCCCATCCAGGTATTGATTTCGGGCGTGTTGATATGGTGCTGCCAATAATTGTTTTCCAGTTCGGCCTTTTGGATAAATGTCAACCAGAAAATGCAAAAGAAATCCGCCAGTTGAAAAACGAAATCATTTTTCTTGATTTTCTTTTCGCGGACGGGAATCTTACGCAGCAGATCACAATGCACAAGGTCGTCTAGCTTTTTACCGAGGAATGCGTTGTTCGAAACCTTGAGTGATTCGGCGAGTTCCTTACGAGTTACGCCGTGCTTGCTTTCGCAAAGTTTCTTGACAATTTCAATGTAGCCTTCTGGACGATTGTAGAGGGTTGCAAAAAGGCGCTTGAACTCGCGGCGCATTTTTTCATCGGGACCGAAGAAAAGCCTGTCAATATTTTGCGCAAAGCTCTCCCTTGGCGAAAGAAGGCTCAGATAGTAGGGGATGCCGCCCAACGCCATGTAGGCCTGTAATACGATATCGCGATTCCATTGGAATCCGTTTTCGTTAAAGTACTCTTCGGTTTCTTTTAAGCAGAACGGACGAACGTGAATCTCTTGCGTGATACGGTCGTGAAGCCCGCCCTTGCTATCGACAATATTCGTAATCATCCAGCTTGTAGCACTGCCGCAAACGATCAAGGTGACATTACTGAACAGAGATGCCCAGCTGTTCCAGAAATAACCGACAGCCTTGGCGATGCCGGATTTTTTTGCGTCCATTGCAGGGAGTTCGTCCAAAAAGATGACGCACGGGGCCCCGCTTTCGACGCGGGGCTTCAAGGCTCTTTTTAGCAACTTGAAAGCTTCCATCCAGTCCTTGGGCTTTTCTTCCATGTCGTAACCGAAATCGTCCATGGAGTCGGAAAATGCAGCTAGTTGATCCTTTAGGGATCCGTCAAGGACTCCCGTCATCTTGAATGCAAAGTCGCCTCCGAAGAGCTGGTTTATCAAAAATGTCTTCCCGACGCGTCGGCGGCCATAAAGGGCGACGAATTCAGCTTTAGGGCTGTCCTTTAGCGAAAGGAGTAATTTTTGCTCTTCTATTCTTCCGACAATCTTTTCCATACCTCTAAAATAGCATTTTTTCGTTAAAAAAGTGCTAAAATGATTAAAAATTGTGTCGGTTTAGCACTTTTTATTCATTTTATTGCTAAAACTGATTATTCCGGCGTACTTTGAGC
>NZ_DFLC01000040.1:0-151190 GCF_002374005.1 Fibrobacter sp. UBA3629
ACAACTTCTTACGAGCGATGAGGTTCGCGATAAGCGGAGTCTCGTGGAGGGATTCGTAGTAGGCGCTCATCGGCTTGATGCCCACGGAGCACATGGTTTCGAATGCGAGTTCCACACCGGCCTTGATCATGGCGGTCATGAGAACGCCGCGGTCGAAGTATTCCTGTTCGGTGATCACCTTGTCGGTAGCTTCGACCTTTTCGAATTCGAGCTCGCCCGTTTCGCCACGCCACTTGAGCAAATCCTTGTCGCCGGCTTCCCAGTCCACCATCATGGTGCTGGAGAACTTGCCAGAGATGATGTTGTCCTGGTGTTCGCAGTAGAGCGGCTTCATGATCTTCTTCATCTTCTCGGCGAGTTCCGTGGCGCGGATCTTGGCCGGGTTGGAGAGACGGTCCATCATGTTGGTGATGCCACCGTGCTTCAGGGCTTCGGAAATGGTTTCCCAGCCGTACTGGAGCAGCTTGACCGCGTAAGCCGGTTCAACGCCGAAATCCTTCACCATCTTGTCGTAGCAGAGGATCGTGCCGGTCTGGAGCATACCGCAAAGGATGGTCTGTTCGCCCATGAGGTCAGACTTCACTTCGGCAACGAAAGAGCTTTCGAGAACGCCCGGACGGTCGGCATGGAGACCAGCGGCGTAAGCCTTGGCGTAGTCCCAACCCTTACCTTCGGGGTCGTTTTCCGGGTGCACAGCGATAAGGCAGGGCATACCGAAACCGCGAACGTATTCGCTACGGACTTCGGAACCCGGGCCCTTCGGGGCGACCATGATCACGGTGATGTCCTTGCGGATTTCCTGGCCTTCTTCGACGATGTTGAAGCCGTGGCTGTAAGAGAGGGCGGCGCCCTTCTTCATGAGCTTCATGATTGCCGGGATCACGTTGTGGTGCTGCTTGTCCGGTGTGAGGTTGCAAACGAGGTCTGCATCCGGAATCATTTCTTCGTAGGTACCGACCTTGAAGCCGTTTTCAGTAGCGTTCTTCCAGGACTGGCGCTTCTGTTCGATGGCTTCCTTGCGGAGCGTGTAAGAGACGTCGAGGCCGCTATCGCGCAGGTCAAGACCCTGATGGAGACCCTGGGCACCGCAACCGACGAACACGATCTTCTTGCCCTTGAGGGCTTCAACACCACGGCTGAATTCAGAATGTTCCATGAAACGGCAGTGGCCAATTTCTTCGAGTTGGCGACGCATAGGGATAGAATTGAAATAATTCATTTTTTGAACCTCTGTTAAATAAAATTGTTCCGGCGGAAAATGTAGTTAAAAACGCGGCCGCAAAGAGCCCCGATTTAACAGAAAATGTAAGCAAAAACGCCCCAAAAACGTCATTCTGGAGCCGAAGGCGATAGAATCCACTACAAAAGGGGGAAGCCTCCCCCTGTTTTCGGCCTCGTCTCAGCCTGCTCCGCACGCGAACAGGTCCTCGCCTTCGGCTGCGAATTGTTCGCTTAGCGGCCAGGCTATCGCCGAGTCCTACTCCACCCCCTCTCCTAGGGGGACACCCCCTAAAACCCCTGAGTTCAAGTCCTAGTCCAAACGTCATAACCTAGAAGAGAACAAAACCTTATAAAAGTAATAGTACCAATCCCAAAACATAAACTATGCTATATTACCTAAAAGAGGTCATATATGGAATCAGAAAAGAAAGAAAATACCCAGAAACGAGAGTTCCCCACCATCTGGAACACCATAGCAATCTGCCTGGAATTTCCTGCCTGTTGCGGATTTCTAATATGGATAGCTTCTCTCATCCTAAGTTTTTTTGGCATCTCTGATGAGGCGATATTCAAATATTCTCTACCTTTCGTCATCCTTCTAGCAGGCATTTTTATCTTATGGCTGATTCGGCTCACTCTATACCATGCAGAGAATGCCACTAAGGCGCTCAACGAAATCAGAGTCTTGCGAGAAGAAATCAAAGCATTGCACGAAGAACTACAAAAAAAATCCTAATCAATCTTTAATGAGGAAATTACTCTTTTTAGGTTTAAAGAAAGAACACAAATTGAACTAGTTCACCAAAGGAAATCAAGCAGGATGTCTACCGCAGATTACATAGTTTTTGGTATAACGACAGGTATTGCTGTCGGCACTGCCATATGGGGCATACTAACATTAATGTCACATAAGAAAGAATTAAAAAACGATATCAAATGTCGCAACAAAGCCAATGATATAGCAACCGAATCAAATAAAATAAAAAAAGACGAAATTCATTACAATAGCCGAATTCAGTACATCAAACATGTATTACCATTACAAAAAGAATGTCTCAACACGCTAGAAGCACTGATTGCTCTACCTATCCGGAACAACCCAGATTATTTAAATCTACGATTAAAACCTGTCGGGACAATTGAATTCGACGAGCACCAGCCCTTAGTAAGTGACAAAAAAGACGCTCCAAAAAATAATGCGCTGTATTTTACGGTTTATGACAAAATTCGAATGATGCAACCTGAAGTGGAATACTTGTTCCCCGAAGCTAAGGTCGAATGCAATAATTTTATAAAATCTATAAACGAGCTATACAAAAATGTATGGGCGTTAAAAAGCAGTAATCCACAAAAAAGAAATGCCAGCGATGAACCCGCAGCATGGGAAGAATCATCAACGGCATACATTCAGTTGCAGCAGAAAATGGTCAAAATAATTGAAACATCTATAAATCATCATATTTAGCGTCAGCAAACAAAAATTATCGCTTACACAATCGCAGACGGTACAAAACTATTTAAGTAAGGCTCTATTGCAAGCCATCACACTTTTCTATTATTTGACCATTAGATATACTTAAATGTATATCCACGGTGTTTTTTTCGTCTTCCTTTTAAAACACTGGTAATTGTTTGAGGCTTCGTTTTTAAATCCTTAGCAGCGTCCTTGATTGACGTGTAAGTTTTCATAACAGCCCCAGTTAATGGGTCACAAGCAGCAACTGGTTTTGGAATTCCACGTTGATTAGATACAGGAAACAATATATCAACCCAGCCTTGACTTCTGGCTCGTTCATAGGCTGTTTTGGAGCAACGCATAAATTCGGTACGATTATGATACTTGCTTGATTCATTTTTAATCTGATCAAGCGTCGCCCTACTCCAAGTACCATTTTTTGCCTTTTTATTCTTTAACCATACACATTCTTTATCCCACCCATATTTTCTAAGCATATTAAATTTAGATGTCGACGCTTTATATAAATCATTCCAATATTCAAACCGTTTTGCAAAATCAATACATTCCTTCTTAGACACCCTCGTTAATGTACCCAGCCCACTAAACTTCTGCTTATTTAATAAGGTCCATCCATTATTAAGATAATTCTGCATCATCATTGCTTCGTACTTACTCCCCTCTTGTGGAGATATTTGATCTGCCAAGTATTTTACAACTGGAACAGGGACTTTGATTTGATCAGCATACATACGTACACAATCCTTTGCATTATTTTGATGAGCATTATCTCGGTGTTGTTTATTAACAGTTCGTCCAATATAGGCGGTTTTTGTTCCTATAAATTCATACACATATACACAGTCTACAAAACCATTAGTGACAACTTCCTCGTTTCGTTTTAGCCATGTAAAACTAGGCAACAATTTGCGTTCGTACGCAATGTCATACATCCTTTTTGCTTGTTTACGAAATTCCGAGAGCTTCTTAAATCGCTTAGCAACCGCCCTAACATCATCATCTAAATATTTACGTTGCGCTATTGATTCACACTCATGAGTGGTTCGATAATTAAACTCTTTGGCAAATCGATCAACCCAATGGCTGTGTAATGCAGCATTATATAAGTGGCCATACTTTTTACGAAATTCAGTTTTTGATTTGCATTGGCTAGCAGCTTCATGACAACGTTCGTATGAAACATTCTTATGTTCTTTAGGCAACCAATCATCTAACCATCCGTTACGCAAAGCCTCTCTCCACGCAGCACTAAACTTTTTTTTAAATTCGTTCCTAGTATTACAAGACAATGCAGCCCTTTTGCACGATTTTTTCGTCCATTTTGCATGATATATGGTATTTGGGAAAAATTCAACAATCCACCCTTCGTTACACGATTTTTTATATGCGGAAGCATCCGTACGAGCAAATTCTGTACGAGTTTTGCACTTATTCGCAATGGATTGACATACAGCCTTATCAAGAATATTTCGACGAAATCTAGGCATAGAGAGAAGCCCCTTAGCATGTAACTATTGGTTATTATTTACTTTTCAGTTTTTCTCGCACCATTTCCTTGTTAGCAACACGTTAGACCAACATAATCAAATTTTAGCAAAAAAAACTAAGCCACGGTCTTCAGCAGTTCCCTGCCAATACGGCGGAGTTCCTCATCAATGAGTTTCTTTCTTGCCAAAGACGGTTTCTTCGTTCCATTTACGTATGCCGCAAAGAGGGGTTGAGGAATTCCCAGGCGGCGGGCAAACGCCGAGGCGTTCAGTTCAGGAAACAGCCAAAATACACGACCAATGGGATTTGTCTTTTTCGGTGAAAAAAATCCCGAAAGTTCTAGGCCCTCGTCGAGATCATCAAACCACACGCCATCGCAATCAATGCGGCAATTCTCCAGCTGTTTTCGCGTGGCCTTCCGCAGCGGTTCGTAATCGCGGATGAGTTCACGCCCGATTCGGCCGTCTTTCAGTTCAACACAAACAGCGTCTTTCTCGACCCAAAGCCTTTTTACATCTTTTTCCGAAATCTCGTTCATCCGTTCGTTCCAAGCCGTTTCTTTCTCTCCGCGCGGGCAGCCTTGATTTCGGCCTCGATTTCTTCTTCGCTCAAGTTGTCAACGCCATGTTCATGGGCCTGTTTCTGCGCCTCATTGAGGTAATAAAGCAAATCATGCCCCTTATACGTCGGAGGTGTTCCCTTCACCTCAAACGGAATTCCGTTTTCAACAAGAGCACGCTTGAAAAAGATACGCACAGCCGTGGGTATATCCATCCCAAGGCTTTCAAACAGGTCGGAAACCTGCTTTTTCAAATCTTCTTCAATCCTTATTTGCAAAACCGACATCGGCATACAGACCTCCTGCATTATCATATCAAAATATAGTCAAAATAACTGCAAAAAGCAATACTTTTGCATAGAATCGCTATTTTTCGCCCCCCTCACCAAAAAAAATTATACCATTTGGTATAATACTAAATGGTATAATTTGCAAATCTAGGCTGAACTAATGGAAACGTAATATATTCAACACCCATCATTATTCATATCAATTTTGCAACAATTTCTGCATTTTTCATACGAATAACGCAACAAAACTCACAATTTTTGCACCAATAAGGCCAAAATCGTGTTTTTTTAGCAATTTAGCACCCACTTATCCAAAAATGTCATCTGTTCGGCAGTGTGGAACCAGTGTTCGCCGCCGTCCATTACGGTCAAGGGAGCACCGATTCTCTGGGCGAATTCGCGCATCGTTTCTAGCGAGGTCAAGTTGTCATTCGAGCCGTACAGAATCTTTGTCGGGATGCGCCATTCAATCGGATTTTCTCGCACGTAGCACAGGTATTCCCACGAAAGTGTTTCGCCGAAATTCGTCGGCACCGTTTTCTTTTCGCGGAGTTCCTCTTCGGAGACTCCCGCCCATGCCATCATGTCGCAAATCAACTTTTCCAAGTTGACCATCGGCGAAATAAAGTACGCCTGTTTGACGGGCTTATCGGCTAGCGCATTCATCGAGAAGAACGCCCCGATGCTATTTGCTATAAGGGTCACTTCGCCGTAGCCCGCCGCGACAGAATCAAAATATACCGGAAATTCCTTCTTGGCATCCCACGGGGTTTCAGCCTTGTAATCAAACCCGAGAACATCGGCATCAGGGAATAAACCTTTATAATGCAGCGCCTCGTCGGCGTTCCCGCCCTTCCCGTGCACGTAAATGACAAGGCTTTTCATACCCGGCTAGTCCTTGAGGCAACGGACCGAGTAGGCATTGACCTTACTGCGGAAGGACAGGTACGCAAGGCCTCCGTCGTAGTCCAAGAACAAGTTGTACGCGTCGTCTTCATCGTCCTCGGTAGAACTCCAGAAGAACGCGCTGATGCCAGCCACGCCGATGTTGCCTTCGTAGACCCTGCCGGCAGGCAGCGCGGAAAAGCCCACGCCGTCCGTACCGTTGCCATTATGATACCAACCCGTCTGCGACTTGAGAACCTTGCCCGCATTGCTCTGACCACCCACCGCATCAAACAGAATTGCCCACTCGTCACTCGTGGGCAGGTGCCAGCCTTCGGGGCAAACGCCCTGCACCTTTGCCGGAATCGTACAGGTCTTGCCGTAACCGCAGTCCTGCGGATTGTCGGCATCGGTCGCCAGTTTCACCGAGTCAATCGCTGCCGCCCAAGTGTAAAGGCGTCCGGCCACGGCACAGTTTTTAGGTTCTTCATTGCACCAGGACCAATCGTATTTAGCATCGTCAGAACCACCCTGCCCTGGATCAAAGTTCAAGTTCTCGGCCATCCAGGTCTGGTCTCCTATCTTTACGGTCTTGTAGGTTTGTCCGTCGCGGGAGTCAGTCATGATGCCATAGGCAATATCCGGATTGAAGCGACATTCTTTGGGAATATCCCAATTCCACCTATCTTTTTCCCTTTCTTCTTCCAGAAGAGCCGAACAGTCCACATTGTCCTCGCTACTACTGGAACTTGACTCAGTTTCGCTAGAACTTGACTGCACATCAGCAGAACTGCTGGACACGCTTGTCGAGCTGGAGCTCGACTGCGGTGTGACGACTGAAGAAGACGACTCCGCGACGCTAGACGAGGACTCTGCCAAGCTACTACTGGATTCTTCGCTTGCGCTCAGAATGACGGATGAAGAACTACTCGACTTCACCGAACTCGACGAAGCATTGTCCATACTGCTGCTTGACGAACTTTCCGGTTCGCATAAAACCCAGTCACCTTGCTCACACCGTGCATAATAAGTAGGCGTGTAACCCATCGGCGAATGGGGAACCGAAAACACCATAAACCTCCACGATTGCACCTGACCTTCGTTTTCCGCATCGCATTCCCAATCGTCAGGAGCAACATAAAACTCATCACCTTCCCAATCGTCTGGAGCAGCACGAATCACATCACCTTCCGTTAGATTTTCCGGAGAAGTTGCAGAAGGTCCAGACCACTTACCATTTTCACATTTGTAAAAATCGGCATTGATTCTATACGTTCCATTCCAAGCGTCTAACGTTTCCCGGTACTGATACATTAAAAATTTACCCTCGTACTTTTTATCACAAGTACGATATTCCCCTGGATTAAAGGGTTCTTGCACAGAAGGAATTGAAGAAACCTCCTCCGAGGAACTTGAAGTGATTGCCTCAGAAGAAGAAGATTCTACACCTGGGTCATCATTCGGCCCTGCCGATGCAGACGAGCTATCGTCGTCGCCACACGCCGCGAGCGTTAGCGTCAAGGGCAATAAAAAAGCAGCTAGAGATTGCCACGTCGCCTTACGGCTCCTCGCAATGACGTTTCGCATAAGAACTCCTTCGCCTCAACGGCCTGTTATTTAATAGAAATATAACCTTTCCTACCCCACTTGTCCAGAAAGTGCGGCTTCACCCTTCAAATTTCCAGCCGCAGTCGTTGTGGTAAATCATTTGGCGGGTCATGCCGCCGTCGATGCAGATGTTTTCGCCGGTAATGAATCCGGCTTTTTCGCTTGCGAGGTAAAGCACCATGTTCGCGATGTCCAAGGGGTTCCCGACGCGGCCCGCAGGCTGCTGCGTAGCATCGGGGCCTTCGTAGGTCTTGAAATCCGTATCTATCCAGCCCGGCGAAATGGAATTCACGCGCACGTGGCCCGCAAAACTCACGGCCAGCGCATGGGTGAGGGCTGCAATCCCGCCCTTCGCCGCTGTATAGCTTTCTGTTTGCGGCTGGCTCATGCGGTCGCGACTCGAAGAAATGTTTATAATGCTCGCGCCCGACCCAAAATGCGGCGCGAAAAGTTTCGCGAGGTAGAACGGGGCCGTCACGCCGACCGCCAGCGCGTAGCTGAATTCCTCATAACTGCACTCGTCAATGCCCTTCATCAGCGGGAGCGCATTGTTCACCAGCACATCCACGTGCCCATACTTTTCGATGACGAACTGCGCAAACTTTTCAAGGACATCCTTCTTGGAGAGGTCCCCGACAAAGCAAGGGTTCTCGCGGATGTCGATATACGCGACCTTCGCGCCCTCTTTCTCGAATTCACTCACGACGGTAGCGCCAATCCCGTGCGCCCCACCCGTCACCACGACAACTTTATCTTCAAACGATTTCATGTTGGTAAATATACACTAAAATACAGCGAAGCGCGTTCAACAACTTGACACGCAAGCCGCATTATCCTATTCTTTCTGCCGATGCTCCAATTTTTCGATGTCTAAAGGAATAACATGAATATCACAAAAATAGTTTTAGGCCTTTCTGTTTCCGCAGTTCTTTGCCTTATGGCTTGCGGTGACGACAACGGGGTCTCCTGTCAGAAGCCCGTTTATTGCTACAACACAACACTGGGCACTACGGTTTGCGACGAGCGCAAAGAACACCTCATCGAGTTGAGGAACGAATTGCTGAAAATGAGCCCATACGAACCCGCGGTAATATTCGAAGACTGCGCGGATAAGTAGCGTCGCACCTTCAAGACTTAGTCAATCAAGTCGTTCTGGAACCGTGACAGGTGTTCAAACGGCAAGATTTGCCGGCCTCTGAACAGCCCGCAGCCATCGTTAATCAATTGGTTGTTGATGGCCTTGAACATGTTCACGTCGATTTTCGCAAGGTCAATTCCCTGCAATTTCACCAGGCGTTCATACGCCTCGTCAAAGTAGACGCACTCGCCGCTCGGAATCTGGTCGTGCTTGGAGCGGCGTTCCTCTTGCGACTTTTCGTAGCCAAAGTGGTTCGCCTCGCCTATCTCGGCATAATCGTCCATGTCCTTCGTACGCAATTGCACTTCCGTGTAGCAGCGCGCAAGGTTATCGTAGAAAGTGATATGCAACGACTGGTAGCCAGAACTCCTGGGAGTCGCCACCGAATCATGGTAATACGGCCTCACGGAATCCTTTAGCAAGTCGGAATGTCCGCTGTCATCCAGGTGTTTGAAAATCTCCGCCGAAAAGCCACGCTCTTCGAGAAACTCGGGCAATGCATTTGCGATTTCGTACAGGTATTTCCGTTCTACCTCGCTCCGGTCATCGCCCTTCTTTATATGGCAAACCGGCATCGAGATGACGATACGATAGGCAATCAGGTCGCGAAAATTCAACTTGCTCTTGATCTCGGCTTCGGACGGGAATGCGCCATTCTGCTTGTAATAAATGTAGATAAATTCAAGGATGTAGCCATTAAACTTTTCTTCGGCGCGAATCAGGGACTTGATGCGACCCTTGAAGGTGAAAGCAAGGAAGGGATATTCCCTTGTCATGAACTTGTAGAACTCTTTTATCCGTTGAGATTGCGAAGTCAAGAAGTCATTGTGTTCCAGCAGTTCAATAATCTGTATCAGAAAATTCGAGTGTGCAAGGTCGATGTTATTGCGAGTCTCTTTCGCACTGTTCCTGAGGTCGTTCGAATACTGGTGCAGAATCTTCAGCACCGTGTTTCCAGAGAACAGATAGTCGTTCAAACAAATCATCTTTTACCTCGTGAAGCCGAGCTTCATATAGGGGTTTACAAGGCGAAATATAAAAACGTTTTTCGCCCGTCACAGCGGATAAAACTTCTTGAAAATTTTTCTTACAAAACACTTTACACGGGATGAAAAGCACAACAAACGCTTTTACATTTTATTCATAAAAATGCATGCAGGTCTGCGAAATAATGTATATTCAAGACAGGACTTATAGTTTTAAAGCGGATGATTGAATGACTGAAAAATATAAAGGCATGACGGTAAACGAACGGCTGTATCTCGGCGGTTTTATGAACCAATTTGATGAATTCGTCCGGACAAAAAACATTGATGGAATAAAAAGCATTCTTGCCAAAGTGGAAATCACGGACGAGTCGTCTGTTCGCTCAATAATCGAAGGACTCGGATTATAATAACCAGGAAAGGAATTTTCTATGCGTTTCTATGTACCCACAGATATCTACGTTGAAAAGGACTGCGTGAAGAACCACGCGCATAACTTGCTTACGGTTGGAAAGCGCGCATTCATCATGACGGGCAAAACTTCCGCCAAGAAGAACGGTTCCTTGAACGATGTCACCGCCGTCCTGGACGCGGGCCATGTGCCGTACCAGGTTTTTGACCAGGTCGAAGAAAATCCGTCAACCGACACCGTGGGGAACGCCGCAAAACAAGCCCGCGAATTCGGGGCCGATTACATCATCGGCATCGGGGGCGGTTCCGCCATCGACGCGGCAAAAGCAGTTGCATTGCTCCTTGCAAACCCGAGCGTCGATGCGGACAACTTGCACAAGGCTCCCGAAAATCCGCTCGGCCACGTGCCCGTCGTCGCCGTTCCGACTACCTGCGGAACAGGTTCCGAAGCAACGCCGGTCGCCATCATCACGAACCACAAGATTCACCTGAAGAAGAGCATCCCGCACAAGATTTTCCCGGCGCTCGCGCTTGTCGACGGCAAGTACCTCGCCTCGGCTAAGAAGACGCTAATCGTGAACACTGCTGTCGACGCGCTCGCCCACATGGTCGAAAGCATCCTGAACGTCTATTCCAACGCGTTCAACCGCATGTGCCCGGAATACGGCCTCAGGCTCTGGGGCGAATTCAAGGACGCACTCCTCTCCGACGCCCCCGTCAATGAAAACCTTTACGAAAAACTCATGCTCACTTCGACTATCGCGGGCATGTCCATCGCGCACACGAGCACCTCCGTACCGCACGGCATGAGCTACGATCTCACGCTTCATCAGGGCATCCCCCACGGCCCCGCCGTCGGATACTTCCTTGCCGCCTACGTGGAAGTCTGCGAAAAGAAGGTCCCCGAAGATGTCAAGCGCATCTTGACACTGTTGGGCCTCGAAAGCACCGCCGATTTCGCCGCGATGCTCGACAAGCTCATCGGCAAATGCAAGGTTTCGCGCGAAATGCGTGACCAGTTCGCAGCCTCCATGAAGGCAAACCGTTCCAAACTGGACCTCGTCCCCGGCGGAATCACGCCCGAGGAAATCGACTTTATTTACGAGAAGTCGCTGGTTATAGGCTAAATCAAATTTGGTCTTCAATCGACAAATGTAGTGACTGTTGTCATATTTGTCCACAAACGGGTGTTTTTCTTGATTTTTCCCGTTTTTTGAGTATATATTTACAGAAAAGCCGCAATCGAAACGCGGCTAGAGGTGTTGTATATGGGTAATTCAAGGTTTTTCGCGGGTGCGGCACTCGGTTCGCTGCTCGCAGTCACTCCCGCACTCGCCATCGATGTTACCGTCGATGCAGATGCGGGCCTCAAGAAGATTTCGCCGTACCTTTACGGGCGAAACATCGACAAAATCAGCGACGGCAACACCGAAGTCACCGCAGACGAATCCGCATTCATCAACCAGATGCTCGATGCGGGCATTCACTTTTTACGCGCGAACAACGGCAACAACGCCACGCGCTACAACTGGCGCCACAAAATGACGGTTCACCCGGACTGGTTCAACAACGTCTACTCACACGATTGGGCGATTACCGCGCAAAAGGTTCTCGACAACATGCCGGGAGTCGACGCGATGTACGCCTTCCAGCTCACGGGCTATGCAGCAAGCAGCACCGAATACAATTTCCCCGACTGGAACTGGTATCAGGAACACGGCTCTTATCCGTCGCAGACATTCGACCTCGCGGGCGGCGGCGAAGTATCGGAAGACGGCCAGACGCTCATCAAGGCGGGCGACGCCTCGCTCTACAACATGGAATGGCCAGCCGACTCGACCGTCGCGATTATCCCACACTGGAAAGACGAACTTAAGTTCGACATGAGCCGTTTCAAGTACTGGAGCATGGACAACGAAATGGAAATCTGGCGCGGCACGCATTCCGACCTGGATTTGCCTGTCACGGGAGACTTTCTCGTTGAACGCTACATCGATGTCGCCAAGAAGGCCCGCGCCGCCTGGGGCGACATCAAGCTCACCGGCCCGGTGGTCGCAAACGAATGGTTCTGGTGCTCCGTGTCCTCGTACAACAACCAGGATAGACCCAAAGGCCCCGATCGCGATTACTGCTGGCTAGAATACTTCATCATGAAAGTTGCCGAGGCGCAAAAGTCCTCTGGCACACGTCTTCTCGATGTTTTCGACATTCACTGGTATCCGAGTGAAAAAGATTACGAATCGCGCGTGAACTGGCATCGAGTTCTATTCGACACCACCTATAACTATCCCGGAGCAAACGGGATCAAGATGGTGAACGGAGGCTGGGACAACGACAACCAAAAGGAATACATCTTCGTGCGCATCAACAATTGGCTCGAAAAGTACTTCGGCAAGGATCACGGCATTACGCTCGGCATTACCGAAACCGACCTGAACGATTCTGATCCTATGGTGACAGCGCTCATCTATGCGTCTTTCCTCGGAACCATGCAGGACAACGGTGTCGAGATTTTCACCCCGTGGACATGGGGCGACGGCATGTACGAAACGGTGCACCTGTTCAGCCGCTACGGCCATCCGAACCATGTACAGTCTACCTCCAGCAACGACTCGCTGGTGTCGGCCTACAGTTCCATCAGTAACAAGGGCGATTCGCTCACGGTCATCTTCGTGAACCGCGCAGAGAAGGACGCCCAGGACGTGAACCTCAGCCTCGCGAACTTCGCCTCCGATGGAACGGTCAAAACGCTCACCCTGCAGGGCCTCAAGGGCGAAACATTTGTTTCTCATACAGAAAATGCGCTACAGGCAGGGACAGCCACTGCCGCCGGCAACAAGGTTTCGCTCAAGCTCCCGGCAAAGTCTATCACCGCAGTGCTGCTCACTACGGCAAATCCGAAGCAGGGCGTGGTTTCTGCGGACAAGAGGCCCACCGGCAACCTGCTGCACCGCAGAAACGGGAGCTGGTTCATCGACAACGACGCAGGCCACGTGCACAGCATAAGCGTATTCAACAGCCGCGGCCAAAACGTATTGCAAGTGGAGCACCCCGCCCGCGGCAGCATACACCTCGCCGGCGAAACTCTCGGCAAGGGCGTTTTCGTCGTGCGTGTCAAGAGCGCAGGCGGCATGCAAATTCAGAAAATCGATGTGAAATAAATTATATTTCTGTCAGGATTACAGCAAAGGATTCTGACATGAAAAAACTCATACTCACCATGGCCGCCACCCTCGCGCTTCTCGGCTGTGCACAGATTGACGAAACGGAACGCGGCGTTGTTCTCCAGTTCGGCAAGTACAGCGAGACGTTCGAACCCGGCCTCAACTTCTACAACATTCTCACCAAAGAAATTGTCCGCATCCCCGTCAGCACGCAACTCGAAGCCGTCAAGATTGAATCCGGTTCGAAGGACCTGCAGACCGTCTACGTGGGCACGAACGTAAACTACCACGTTGACCCGCTGAACGTCGACAAGATTTACTCCAAGTACGGCACCCGCTACGTTTCCACGGTTCTACAGCCCAAGATCAAGGAAACCATCACGGGCATCACCCCGCAGTACGTTCCCGAAGAGATGCTCCAGAAGCGCGAAGAAATTCGCAGCCGCATGGAATCGGCACTCAAGGCCAAGCTCGATTCCGCGGGCGCACATATCGTCATCGACGGTTTCACCATCACCGAATTCCAGTTCAGCCGCGCCTTCAACGAGGCCATCGAGGCCAAGCAGGTGCAGGAGCAGGAAGCGCTCAAGGAAAAGAACATCAAGATCAAGATGGACTACCAGAACGAGCAGCGCGTCGCGAAAGCAAAAGCAGATTCAGCGGTCATCGCGCTCCAGATGGAAGCCCTCAAGAAGCAAAATGGCAAGGAATACCTGATGCTCAAGTGGATCGAGAAGTGGGATGGCAAGCTTCCGCAGGTAAATGGGAACGATAAAGTCATTCCGATGATTAATATGCAGTAAAAAATATGTTATATTAAAAAAAACATCCAAACAAAGGATTCCATATGCACGCATCTTTCATCGCATTCGTCGTCCTCGGCATCATCATCGTGGCAATCGCCGCATACCGTATCGGCGTCCACGTATCCAAGGCGGCCAAACAAGAATCCCCCGAAGCGAAAAACAAGATTTCCTTCGAAGACTGCCTGGCCAAGAACGCCAAGGCATTCAAGTACGGCTCCTTTACCGACGCCCGCGACGGCGAGACCTACCGCACCGTGAAAATCGGCAACCAGGTCTGGATGGCCGAGAACCTGCGTTTCAAGACGAACGCAAGCTTCGCTCCCGGCAACGAGGAATCCAACATCAAAAAATTCGGAAGGCTCTACACCTGGACATCCGCCCTGGACATCCCGGCGGAATTTGCAGACCAGTCCCCCGCAAAGGACCTGGCCATGTACGAGAAGATGAAAGACGCGAACTTCCAGGGCATCGCCCCGGAAGGCTGGCACATTCCGAGCAACAAGGAATGGGAAGAGCTCATGGCCAATATAGACCCCAAGTCGACCGGTTCCGAGCTCCGCAGCGCATGCGTATGGCAGAAACCCGGCAAGGATTCTCTCGGGTTCTTCGCGCTGCCCGCCGGTTACCGTTTCAACGACGGAAGCTTCCGCCATTTCGGCAGGCGCGCCCGCTTCTGGAGCAAGGACGAATACGGCACGGCCAACGCCTACCGCATGAGCATCACCGAAAACTCCATCGACATCGAAGGGGTTTACAGATCCGACGCCCTTTCCATACGCTGCGTGAAGAACGCCTAACGAGATAAGCTTCTGGCGCACTCTGGACGCAGGGATTTGTCGCTGATTTTAAGAAAGCCCGACTTTTACGACAGCTTCAGGTGCATCGCCTCGCGGTGCACCGACACATGTTGCGTGGGCTGGGAAATCGACATCGACGATGCATCGCAGAAGGCATACCACAAGGTGGCAGGGGCTTTTGGCGACAAGCTGCGCCAAAACATCGAAGACGGGCATTTCAAGCTTTTACCCCACGACCGCTGCCCGTTCTTGGACAAGCAAAACCTCTGCGAGATCTACACGCACCTGGGCGCAGGCGCCCTCTGCGAAATCTGCCGCGAGCATCCGAGGTTCGTGGAAGTCTACGGCGACATCATGGAGCGTGGACTGGGTTTATGCTGCGAAGAAGCGGCACGGCTGTTGCTCGAAGGCAAAGGCCCGCTCGCCTTCACGAGCGAGGAATGCGATGAACCCGAAGACGAGATGGACGAAGATGACAGAGAAGTCCGCGACGAGGTGATGTTCGCCCGCGAACAGATTTTCAAGGCGCTCGCCGACACATCCATCCCTTTCAAGGAAAGGCTCCACCAAGCATTCGGCTACACAGGCGACAAACCGCTCGCACCTTTCGAAAGCGCAAGCGCCATGGTAGAATTCCTAGCGCAACTGGAAAGCTACGGCGCCGACTGGGACGCGGCTCTTGCACGCATCAAGGCGAAGGTCTACGCCGCACAAGAAGCAGGACGCCTGGATAAGGATTCCACGATTCTCGAAGACCAGGGATTCTTCTCGGAAACAGAAAGCGCGAGACTACTCGCCTACCTCGTCTACCGCCATTACTCCAAGTGTCTCTTCGAAGGACGCGAGCAGGGCAAGCTCATGTTCGCCCTATTCTTCTGGAACCTAGCACGGTTCTTTACGCGCGAACTCGCGGGCAATGCGGCAGCCGACGCGCAGTCCATCAAGATTGGCGCAATCAAGATTCTTTCCAAGCAACTGGAATACGCCGAAGAAATCATGGAGATCGTCGAGATTTCGCTTGACGGATAAAGGACTAAGAAGCAGGGCGGTCTTTTTCCATCACGCACTTGCGCCACTTGCCGCTCTTCCAACGACGCCAGAAAATAATCGGCGCCGTACTGTAGACTGCAACAACAGCAATCCAGGCGTAATGGGCCGGCAGGTGATAGACGTAGGCGGCAACATACAGCGCCCCCGCCACGCACCAGTTCATGATGGCGCTAGCAAACATCACCCACAGCGTATCGCCTGCACCGCGAAGCGCTCCCGCATAGATAACAAGCAGCACCTCCACGAAGATATAGAAGGTCGCTATGCGCAGCATGAAGATGCTCATGGGGCGAGCGGCATCGAAAATCGCAATCGCCCCGGACGATGCCTCCGCCATGTCGGGCCTGAATATATCGGTCAGCACTCCCGGCAAGAATACGAAGAAAATTCCCATGACGAGGGAATACCCCCAGCCGAGTTTCAACCCGGAATAAGTTGAGCGCGATGCTGCGGCGCCGTCCCTCGCTCCCACGTAGCGCCCCACGAGGCTTGTCGATGCGACTTCGAGCCCCATCAGCGGAACGTAAGCCACCATGTCCCAGTTGAACATGACCGAGGATGCCGTCGCCGATTCCGATCCGAGAGCATGGAACATGAGAATAAGCATCTGGAACGCCGACATGTTCAGGAACATCTCGACACCCGAGGGAATCCCCTTCTGCAGAAGTTCGCGGGTAAGCGCCCCGCTAAACGCAAACGAGCGGCGCGTGCTAAAGCGGGCATTGCACGACCTGCCCCAGAATTTTGCAAACAAAATAACAGTCGATACCAGATTGCCAATCAGCGTTCCGTAAGCGGCCCCTGCAACGCCCAGTGCCGGAATAGGCCCGCAACCGAATATCAGCAAAAAATTGCAGGCCACATTCACGATCATCCCGACAAAGGCTGCCTGCATTACAATCTTGGTTTCGCCAATGCCACTAAAAAAGCAAGGGGCCACATTTCGCACAAGCGTTATGGCGCCGCCAAACATCAAGATGTTGAAGTACGTTTTCTGATATTCCAGCTGGTCGGCCGACAGATGTTCGAGTCCAAACACCCAGTGCCCAATGGGGATGGTCAAATACAAAAGCGGCACCGCGACTATCGAAACATAGAGCGCCTGCATAAAGACCTTCGCACAGTCCCCCTGACGTTTTGCGCCCAGGCGTTGCGCCACCATCGCAGTCGTGTAACTAATGGCTCCGGTAAAAAAGGTCGTAAGCGCAAGCTGCACCGCGCCCGCACCAAGCGCTGCGTTCATTTCGGCAGGTCCGAGCTTTGAGAGAAACAACCTGTCGATAAACGTCATGAAGGTATCGAACGACATCGACAGGAGCATCGGAAGCGCCACAACAAGCACATCCTTCACATCACCGTTTTTCTTGAACTTCGGCGGCCTATAGAACTTGTTCAGTATCGCATCGACCATAAACGCGCGTAAATATAAAAAAAGACAGGGCCTTGCAGCCCTGCCCTCCGTTTTTTTGAGGTGTATAAAAAAACGGTTTTGGGGGATGCGTCAAATATAACAAATAAAGTTTGTTTTCAATGACTAACCCCGTTTTTTCGCAAAATAACTTATTACGAATTGCTTACAGCAACATTTATGGGATTTTTCGGCAAAAACAGGCACCACGGACATCCGGTCCATCCAACGGAAAATTCGTTTTTGCTACATTTGGCCTACTATGTTTTCACAATTGACCGACTCTCTAGAATCTACCCTCAAGAACCTGCGCGGGCAGGGCAAGCTCACCGAAGAAAACGTTGCCGAATCGCTGCGCGAAGTGCGCCGCGCCTTCCTCGAAGCCGACGTGAACTTCAACGTGACCCGCGACTTCGTGAAGGCCGTCAAGGAAAAGGCCCTCGGGAGCGAGGTGCTCAACTCCGTGACCCCCGGTCAGCAGATTGTGAAAATCATCCACGACGAGCTCGTTGCCGTCATGGGTGGCGAAACCAAGGAAATCAACCTCTCCGGCCCCGCTCCGGTGGGCATCATGATGGCGGGCCTCCAGGGTTCCGGCAAGACGACCTTCGCAGGCAAGATTGCCCTCTGGATGCGCAGCAAGAAGAAGAGGAAACCGCTCCTCGTGGCAGCTGACGTGTACCGCCCGGCAGCCATCAAGCAATTGCAGGTGCTCGGCAAGTCTATCGGCATCCCGGTCTACGAAGAAGGCCAGGGCGACCCGGTGGAAATCATCAAGCACGGCTACCAGTACGCAAAGGACAACGGCTTCGACCTCGTGATTTACGATACCGCAGGCCGCCTGCAGATTGACGAAGAGCTGATGCAGGAACTCGAGAAGGCGAAGGAAGCCGTCCACCCCGACGAAATCCTATTCGTGGCCGACGCGATGATCGGCCAGGAAGCGGTGAACGTCGCCGAAACCTTCTGGCAGCGTCTATCGTTTACGGGCGTGTGCCTCTCGAAGATGGACGGCGACACCCGCGGCGGTGCGGCCCTCAGCATCAAGAAGATGACGGGCGTGCCCATATGCTTTATCGGCGTGGGCGAAAAGCTCCCCGATATCGAGTTGTTCCACCCCGACCGCATGGCGAGCCGCATTCTCGGCATGGGCGACGTAGTGAGCCTCGTGGAAAAGGCACAGCAGGTCATTGACGAAAAGGATGCGAAGGACCTCAAGAAGAAGATTCTCAACAACACGTTCGACCTGAACGACTTCCTGAACCAGCTCCGCACCATCAAGAAGCTCGGCCGCATCAAGGATATCCTCGGGCTCATCCCGGGTTTGAACAAACTACCGCTCGACCAGATTGACGAGAAGCAGTTAGTTTATGTGGAAGCCATCCTCAGCTCCATGACCCCGAAGGAAAGGAAGAAGCCGCAGATTCTGGACGGAAGCCGCAAGAACCGCATCGCGAAGGGTTCGGGCACCGAGATTTCGCGCGTGAACGCCGTGCTCAAGCAATACGACGACATGAAGGAAATGTTCAAGAAGGTGGGCGACATGGCCCGCAAGCAGAACAACGGCGGCCAGATTGGGTCTAACTATACGCCGCCTAAGGTCAAAAAGAAGAGAAAATAACGACTAGGGAGGGGTTCTCCCTCGTAGGCAATTTCGGCGTTTTAGCGTAAATAATTACAAAATGACCTAATTTTACACTATATGAAAAAATTTTTCGTATAGTGTTTTCTTTTTTGTAAGAAAAATGGTAGATTGTAGACAGCAATATTTTCAAAAAACGAAAAAACAACAAAAAAAGGAAAATAAATGGCATCTACCTCCTATTCCGCTAACGCGCTCGTCACGGCCCTCAAGAAACCCCGTGACAAATTCACCAAGGAAGATATCAAGAAGTACATCTTCGACAACGGCATCCGCCACCTGAACTTCATGTATGCAGGCGGAGACGGCCGTCTCAAGACCCTCAACTTCGTCATCAACGATGCCGACTACCTGGACGAAATCCTCAGCTGCGGCGAACGCGTGGACGGCTCCTCGCTGTTCAGCTACATCGAGGCCTCTTCTTCCGACCTCTACGTGGTGCCGAAATTCTCCTCCGCATTCATGGACCCGTTTGCGGAACTCCCGACCCTCTGCCTGCTCTGCTCCTTCTTCAACAAGGACGGACAGCCGCTGGAATCTTCCCCGGAATACACGCTCCACAAGGCATGCGAAGCCTTCAAGAAGGAGACCGGCATGGAATTCCAGGCCATGGGCGAACTGGAATACTACGTGATTGCCGACGACATGGGCGAATTCCCGGCAGTGGACCAGAAGGGCTACCACGAATCCGCACCGTTCGCGAAGTTCAACGAGTTCCGCCAGCAGTGCATGCTCTACATTGCACAGGCGGGCGGCCAGATCAAGTACGGCCACAGCGAAGTGGGCAATTTCACGCAAGACGGCAAGCTCTACGAGCAGAACGAAATCGAGTTCCTCCCCTGCGCCGCCGAAGATGCCGCCAACCAGCTCACCATCGCCAAGTGGATTATCCGTAACCTCGGCGCACAGCTCGGCCTCGACGTGACGTTTGCCCCGAAGATTACCGTTGGCAAGGCGGGTTCGGGCCTTCACATCCACATGCGCATCATGAAGGACGGCAACAACCAGATGCTCAAGAACGGCGTCATCAGCGAAACCGCCCGCCGCGCCATCGCCGGCATGATGAAACTCGCCCCGTCCATCACCGCGTTCGGCAACCAGAACCCGACATCTTACCTGCGCCTGGTGCCCCACCAGGAAGCCCCGACCAACGTGTGCTGGGGCGACCGCAACCGTTCCGTGCTCGTGCGCGTACCGCTCGGCTGGGCATCGAAGACCGACCTCTGCAAAATCGCGAACCCGAACGAGAAGGGCACGAGCTACGACACGCACCAGAAGCAGACCGTGGAAATGCGTTCCCCGGATGCATCCGCCAACGTGTACCTGCTCATGGCCGGCCTCTGCGTCGCCTGCCGCTACGGCCTCTCCCTCAAGGACGGCCTGAAGGTGGCCGAACAGACCTACGTGAACGTGAACATCCACAAGAAGGAAAACGCGAAGCTGTTGAGCAAGCTCGACACTCTGCCGGACAGCTGCTGGGCATCTGCCGACTGCCTTGCCAAGCAGAGGAAGGTGTACGAGGAATTCGGCGTGTTCAGCCCCGCCATGATCGACGGCATCATGGCCCAGCTCAAGGCCTTCAAGGACAAGACGCTCCGCGCCCAGGTCACGAAGTCCAAGACCGCCATGCAGAAGCTCGTGAAGACGTACTTCTACTGCGGCTAATACATCGCGCGCAATTTCAAAACAGGGTTCCGGTTTTTACCGGGACCCTTTCTTTATTCGATTTCCACCTTGATATCCACGCCAGGGAACACGGGTTTCGGCGCGTTCACGACAGGCGAAAGGATTCGGCGCACCGCCGAGAGGTCGTTCGACTTCAGGTACAGTTTTACCCAGCGAACGTTCTGCACCACGGGGATAAACGCATCCACCGGGCCCATGACCATCAGGCTCTTTTCGGCGCGGCAAAGCGCTTCCACGCGGGCGACAGCATCGCGCAGGGCGCCCTCGTCACGGCTCCCGAAGGAGACCTCCACCATTTTGCAGAACGGCGGATAGAATGCATCCTTGCGGTCGCGGGTTTCCATCTCGGCAAAGCCCGCAAAATCGTGGTGGAGCGCGAAGTTCATCACCGGCTCGTTCGGGTTCTGCGTCTGGATTAGCACGCGGCCCGTACCCCCGGCACGGCCCGCTCGCCCCGCCGTCTGGCTCAGCAACTGGAACAGCCTCTCCGTACTGCGGAAATCGGGCATCCCGAAACCGCTGTCGGCACCCACGACGCCCACGAGCTTCACGCCCGGAAAATCGTGGCCCTTCGCGACCATCTGCGTGCCGAGCAGGATGTTGTATTCGCCCTTCCGGAACGATTCCAGAATCTTCTCGACCGAGCCCACGTTCTGCGTGGTATCGCGGTCCATGCGCACAATCTTTGCATCCGGCACCCACTCCAGGATTTCTTCCTCGAGCTTTTCGATGGCACCGCCCACGAACTCGTATGTTTCGGCCCCGCAGGCACGGCACGGCGTGTTCACCGGGTAAAGCAGCCCGCAGTAGTGGCACAGCAGGGAATTGTACTGCCTGTGGTAAACGAGCGGCACATGGCAGTTTTTGCAGTAGAGCGTCTCGCCGCATTCCCCGCAAATGCGGACCTTGGAATACCCGCGACGGTTCATGAGCACAATCGCCTGGTCGCCATCCGCAACGCACTTCACGAGGGCGTCGCGCAAATCGGGCGACATGAGGATTCCCTTCTGCTGGCGGACCTTCCCCATATCGACGATGCTCACCTCGGGCAGGCTCGCCGACGTCGCGCGCTTCTGCAACTTGAGGTATTTTAATTTATCTGTACTTGCGTTATGGAAGGTCTCGATGCAGGGGGTCGCACTCCCGAGTACCACGAGCGCCCCGTACTTGTAGGCCAGGTGGAACGCGAGTTCGCGGGTATGGTAGCGCGGGGCGGGGTCCTGCTGCTTGAACGAGGAATCGTGTTCCTCGTCGAGAATCACGACATCGAAATCGAACGGAGCAAGTATCGCGCTCCGGGTCCCGAGAACCACACGCGCGCTCCCTTCCAGAATCGAGACGAAGGATTCGCGCCGCTTCGGGGCGGAGAGCGCCGAGTGCAGCACGTGCACGGGCACCTGCAAAAAGTCATCGAACCGGCCCGCCGTCTGCGGGGTGAGCCCGATTTCGGGAACGAGAATCAAGACCTTCTTGCCACGGCACAACGCCTCGTAGGCAAGTTCCTGGTACACGCGCGTCTTGCCGGAACCGGTCACGCCATGCAAGAGCGAGCCCCGGAAGCCCGTACCCGAAAGGTCGGACACGAGCGAGTCGAGCGCCACCTGCTGTTCGTCGGTAAGCGGAGGCACGTCGGGGCGCGCGGGCATCTGGGCAGTCGCACCTTCCTCGCCAGAACGTTCCGCCTCCCGCGCCGCAAGCGCATCGAGATACTTCCCGAAATCGGCAGGCCAAAAGACATCCAGCGCCTTCATCGGTGTGCATATATAATAACGTGCCACCCACTCGAGCGATTCCATGTACCGTTCGCTAAAAACGTAGCCCGACGCATGCGGGTAGGCGCACCGCACGTTGAACGCGGGCCTTTCCGCATGCACCTTCGCGACAACCGCAAGCGATGGCGCCTTGCGTGTGGCAAACTGCACCCAGACCACGCTCCCCCGCCGGATTTCAGGGCCAGCGAACAGCCCGGAGGGCACCCCGTAGGTATAGACGGAGGGCGCCTGCGGGATATAGACCTCGCAGAACCGCTCCAGGGTTTCCGGGGCGCATTTGACCCGAATTTGCTCGGGCGCTTCCGTTTTGGGTATGCGTTTTGCCATTTTACCCCCAAAGATAGGTAAAGACAGCCCTATTTCAGCCCCCTTTATTGCCAAAAATTCGCCATTTTCTTAAACGTTCTCTTATCTTTTTATTTAGATTATGATATACGAACCTTAACCGGTTCGTCCACCTATTGGAGATTTTTATGAGCTTATTGGACGCATTTAAACCGAAATGGCAGAATTCCAACCCCGAAAAGCGCATGGAGGCCGTCACCGAGATGGATCCGCGCGAACAGAGCACCCTGGAACGAATCGCCCTTTCCGATGATGATAGTAGCGTAAGGACCGCAGCCGTAAAGAAGTTGACGATTATCCCGTCACTCGCTGCAATTTCGAAGAAGGACAGCGAGGCCGGCATCCGCCGCCTGGCCGAAACCCGCTACTTCGAAGAGGTCGCCAAGAAGCTCAAGGTTTTCCGCGAACCCGCAAACGAAGATGTCCTCCGTTTCATCGACGAACTGAAAGACACGCGCTACGCCGACGAACTCGCCAAGTCCCTGCCCAGTTCCGAGCTCCGCCTCGAACTCATCAAGAAGACGGGCAAGGTGAACGTGCTCGTCCTCGCCGCAAACAGGGACGCCAAGGAAGACATCGCGAAGGCTGCCGTCGAACGCATCGAGTCTGAAGCTTCGCTCACCGACATCTCCAAGAATTCCAAGCATTCCTCCGTCCGTAAAATTGCCGCCGAGAAGCTCCGCGTCAAGAGGGAAACCGAAGACGGCGGCCGCAAGGCTGCGGCTCTCCTTGCCGGCAAGAGGAACGCGCTCGTCCAGCAGGCCCACCATTTCGCCGCCCAGAAGGATCCGCTCGCCGTCAAGCCGCAGTTCGACGCCCTGATGCAAGAAGCTAGGACCTTGGGCATGGGTCCGGACCAGGCGACCCTCGACGAAATCTACGCAAGCTTCATCAAGTTCGTGAACGAGGCCGACGCAGCACGCATCGCCGCCGAAAATGCCGAAGCCGAAAAGGCCGAAAAGCGCACGCACCTCACCCAGACGCTCGAAGAAGTCGAAAGCATCCTCGATAGCGAGAACGCCGCCGAAAAGGCAGACCGCATCGCCGAAATCATCGACGAATGGAACGCACAGAAATCCATCATGGATGCCGCAAGCGTGAAGCGTTTCAACCTCGCGCTCGTTCGCAGC
Organism: Fibrobacter sp. UBA3629; assembly: GCF_002374005.1. Taxonomy (NCBI): domain Bacteria; kingdom Pseudomonadati; phylum Fibrobacterota; class Fibrobacteria; order Fibrobacterales; family Fibrobacteraceae; genus Fibrobacter; species Fibrobacter sp. UBA3629. The sequence goes on from NZ_DFLC01000040.1 coordinate 23,864, forward strand.
CAGGAACTCAAGAAGCAGGATCAGCCTGCCGAAGGCGAAAACCCTGCAGCGGCGACGGACGAGACCCAGACACGCACCCAGCTGCTCGACATGCTCCGCGCCCTCGCCGACACCGACGCAAACGAAACCACTTCCAAGCACCTCCACGGAATCGTCCGCGACTGGGAGAAGCTCCCGCTGCTCGAAGGCGAAGACCCAATCCTGCAGACCTACAATTCGCTGCGCAACAAGCTCAAGGAAAAGATTTCCGCATTCGAGGATTCCGCACAAAAGACATTCGAAGAAAATTCCGCCAAGCTCCGCGCCCTCATAGACCGCGTCAAGTCGTTCGACGAGAACGATGACTTCAAGGTCATCAGCCAGAAGCTCCGCGAAGCCTTCCAGGAATGGAAGACGATTGTCGGCGAGCAGAAGTTCAAGTACCACGACCTGTGGCTCGAATACAAGTCCGCCACCGAACGCTTCCAGGAAATGCGCCAGTGGGAATCCTGGCACAACGAGAAAGACCGTGCAGCCGTCCTCGAAGAGATGGAAATGCTCGCGAAGGAGCCCGGCAGCCAAGATGTCCTCGACAAGTTGCGCGAATACAGCAACAAGTGGAAGAATATCGGCCCCGTCTCCGCCGCGAAGTTTACCGAATTCCGCGACAAGTTCCAAGCCCTGTTCGAACAGATTAAGCAGAACTGCGCCCCCTTCATCGAAGAGCGCATGGCCGAACGCGTCAAGAACCTCGCCGACAAGGAAGCCCTCTGCCAGAAGGTAGACGAACTTGTCGCAAACACCGAGATGTTCTGGAAAGACAAGTACAAGGCCATGCAGGAGATCCAGGAATCCTGGAAGAACATCGGCATGGTACCCAAGGAAAACCTGAACGCCCTCATGGAGCGCTTCAAGGCATCGACCGGAGCATTCTTCGCCCAGTACAAGGAAAGCCTCAAGCAGGAAGACCAGAACCGCGAAGCGAACCTCGAAAAGAAGCTCAAGCTTTGCGAACAGGCCGAAGCGCTGCAGGAATCTTCCGACTGGAACGCAACTTCGAATAAGTTAAAGCAACTGCAGGACATGTGGAAGGCGACAGGGCCCGTGCCCAAGAGCAAGTCCGAAGAAGTCTGGACACGCTTCCGCAAGGCATGCGACTCCTTCTTCGAAAAGAAGCGCGCCCACTTCGAGACGCTCGACGCATCCAAGCAGGAAAACCTCACCAAGAAAACGGCCCTTTGCGACAAGCTCGACACCATCGACGTAAGCAACATTACGCCCGAAGTCGTAGAACAGGTCAAGGCCATCGACGAGGAATGGAAATCCATCGGCATGATTCCGAAGGAATCCATCGAGAGCGTGAACGAACGTTTCAACACCAAGATGAACCAGTTCATCTCGGCCCAGGCAGCTACCGACGAGGCCCTCAGCAAGCAGCTCGCCAAGATCAAGGCTCAGAAGCAGGAGATGATCGAGAAGGTGAAGCAGTTTGCCGAAAGCGCTGGCAGCAACCAGCTGGCCGACGCCGTGCGCGACCTCCAGAAGGACTGGCGCACCATCGGTTCCTGCGGCATCGAGGATACGGAACTCTACAAGGCGTTCCGCGAAGCCTGCGACGACTTCTTCACCCGCCGCCGCGACCAGCTCGACATCCAGGAGCAGGCACGTCAGAACAACCTCCAGAAGAAAGTGCTGCTCTGCGAACAGGCAGAAGCCCTCCTCGAAGGCCTGAGCGACGCGACCGTCGGCGAGGCCATGAACAAGGTCAAGCACCTGCGCCGCCTGTGGAAGGACGTGGGAGCAGTGCCGCGCGAGCAGAGCGACAAGGTCTGGAAACGCTTCAACGGGGCCTGCGACAAGGTATTCGCGTTTGGCCGCAAGGACGAACCCGCAGCACCGAGCAATCCGGCATAAAGCGCGGTAAGCAACGAAACAGGATTTAGGGATGGCAAACTTGCCATCCTTTTTTTATTTTTGTGCCATAATGAAGTTCCCCCCTTGGACAAGCGTTTCAGAAGCCGCCAGGCTCCTCAAGGAAGGCGAAGTGGTCGCCATCCCGACAGAGACCGTCTATGGGCTTGCGGGGAACGCATACAATCCCGAAGCGCTCGCGAAGATTTTCGCCGCGAAGGAACGGCCCACGTTCGACCCGCTTATCGTGCATATTGCCGACATCGCGGAACTGGAGAACGTCGCCCGCGACATTCCCGAAAGCGCATACCGACTGGCAGAAGCCTTCTGGCCCGGGCCGATGACCATCATCCTCCCCAAAAAGGACTGCATTCCCGACCTGTGCACAAGCGGGCTCCCTTCGGTGGCGGTAAGGTTCCCGAGCCATCCCGTAGCGCAGGCGATTATCAAGGAATCGGGACTCCCGCTTGCGGCCCCGAGCGCAAACCTGTTCAAGCACGTGAGCCCAACAACCGCAGAGCACGTGGCCGCACAGCTTGCAGACCGCATCGCGGGAATCGTCGATGGCGGGCCGTGCTCCGTAGGGGTCGAAAGTGCCATCATCTCGCTTGCCGGGGATGTGCCAACAGTGCTCCGCCCGGGGGCGATTACGCCCGAGATGTTCAAGTCGGTGCTCGGCGAAGTCGCCGTCAAGGAATCCACAAGCAAGCCCGGGCAGGCCATGCAGGCGCCGGGCCAGTGCGATACGCATTACCGCCCGCAGGTGCCTCTCTATTTCGGAGAAGTGCCCGCAGGTTACAAACTGCCGGAGCATACCGCACGCATCGCGTTCGGTAACCAGGCCGGAGCAATCCCCGCCACAGTGAACTTGTCTGCAACGGGTGATATGACCGAGGCGACCGCAAGGCTATACGCCTACATGCACGACCTGGATACGCCCGATTACGACTTGATTCTCGTGGACCCGATCCCGAATACCGGAGTCGGCATGGCGCTGAACGATCGCCTCAAGCGCGCCAGCATCAAGACATTGCCGTAAAAAAAACGGCCAAAACGAAACATTTTCGCGTTTTGATCGTTTTTATAGGTAGGCGAGTCCGCAACGGCAGGGGCTTGCGTTTACGGAGATGGTTTAGTTATATTATTTGAAAGCACAGGAGCATGGCATGACGACGAAGGAAGATTACGAATGCTGGGCCGCCGGAAAGATCATTGCTGCTGAGGCTAAAGGTGAAGCTCATGGCGAATCCAAAGGTCATGCAGATGCTATTGGCATCCTGAAAGACATGGGGTTTCCCGCAGAACAGATTGCCGAGGTTCAAGCAAGGCTTGACGCTAAAGCAACGAAATAGCCGCCTTACATCGGGAACAGCCTGTAGTGTTCTCGCGTATAAGTGCTCGTGTAGGCGTTGAAGTGCCACCATTCGTGTTTCAGCATCACCCAGCCGGCGGCCTTCATGATACGGCGCAACTTGTTCCTGTTGTCAACCTGTTCCTGCGTCAGACGCCCGCTCTTGAGCGCATCCGCCTCGCCTACCGCACCCGCACAGCGCTCGAACGAATCGAAATCCGTCCCCATGTCGAGCAACGCACCCGAGCTATCGGTAATGCTTAGGTCCAGCGCGAGGCCGTAGTTGTGCAGGCCGCCCCTCACCGCCGACGAGACGAAGTTGGTGTACGGAGTCCCCTGCACAGTCTTCTTGAGTGCCGCCTGCGCATAAATGGGGCGCGCCGCATCGAAAATCACGAGCTTCGAACCGGGCATCTCCTTTTCCATGATGGCGAAGGTCTTCTTGAGTTTTGCGTAGGCATCCCTGTGGACAAAGGCCCTCTGCTCGCCGCAATACAAATCATGCCCCGTTACGTTGTTGAAAGTTCCGTAGCGCAAGTCCATGACAAGCAGGGGTTCATTGGTTATTTCCACGAGGTCCTTGTTAGACGATGCGTAATCGATCCACTTATGGACCTCCGCACAAAAGCGCTTCGGTTCCTTCGGCTTCGGCGGTTCGAACCTGGCATCCGTCTCATGCGCCATCGCCGACGCGGCAAGGAGCGACAGACAAAAAAGCAGGGCCTTCATCATATTCCAAGCAGCACTTCCACACCGAACTGGAAGTACAGTCCCATACCCTTCGCCATGAACGGTTCGAGCCTGTAGCCATTTTCCGAATTCTTGTCGCCGTCCTTCGTGACCCAGGAACGTTCGCGGGCGTTCTCGGAACCCAGGAACTTGAGCGCATCCACGTCGAGGTTCCCGAACAAATTATCCAGTTCCAGGTAGAATCTGGATTTGCGGAACCAACCCTTGTCGCGGACAATATCGAGATTCACGCGCACATCCGTACGAAAGAAATCGGTAAATTCCTCCAGGTCACGGAGCCTGCGCGTCCCGAGTATCTGGTTTTCCTGATCCGAGGGCTTGATATCGTAAAAATAGAGCGGACGGTGCAACGCCGCATGGTGCGTGAGGATAATCGAGAACAGCGAATCCTTGCGCGGGTAGTAGCGGAAATGCGAAACGATATCGAATCTCGAATTCGCTTCCCACGGGAGCGAACCGGGACCTTCGAGTTCGTATTCGCCATAGACGGAACTCACGTTCGTTGACATCGAGAAATGGTGCGAAGTCTTCCAATCCACCTTCGCATTCGCACCGAGCACCCAGGCGAATTCCACGGGAGTAATGTCCCTGTACTGCGCATAGGCCTTGGGCAGGGGCAGCACCGGGTCGAAGTAGTAGCGGCCAAAGCCGCTCGCCTGCGCAATCAGGTACTTGGAATTGTAGCCAAGTCCCACCTTCGCCGAAGCGCCCGTTTCAAGCCTTCCCGTCAGGTTTCCGTCATCGTAGAGGTATTTCCAGTCACTGCGGTAGGCCGCGCTGCTGAACAGGCGCCAATACGTGGAATCCTTTTCGCTCAGGTTCTTCTCGAAATCGAGCGAGACCGTCGGGCGCGCATTGTGGTCAATAGCGTCGGCCACCGCACCGAGCGAAAAGATTGTCTGCGAATAATCCGACTTCCAGTCAAAGCGGCTCACGCCCGAAAGCACACCCGTCGTATAGTCGTCTTCCTGCTTGCCTCCAAAGTCCAGGTAACTGCGGTCGACAAAATGCTGCTCATAGAGCAGGGCACCGCTCACCTTGGAACCGAGCAGTTTCGCCTTGAATTCCTTGTCCGCACCGGCGCTAATGACCGTATGCGTCATCTCGTAGGCGTCGATAAAGGCAGCCATCTCCCTCGACGAGACGGAGTTGCGGAATCCGGTCGTATCCTGCAGGGTGTCGCCCACGTTTTCGCGCACGAATCCCGCATGCAGGCTTGTCCCGAACTTGGAATTGTATTCCGCTCCGATGACCAGGTAATCCTGGTTCCCCTTGATGATGTCGACTTCGTTCACCTGATCGTACGCAGTAGTCGTGTCCTGGCTGATGGAGTATTCGTCGGTACTGTACAGGGCCCGGAGCGCCCAGGTGTTGCCCATTGAATCGGAGCCGTTAAGTTGTGCATAGAAATCCATCGCCGAAAGATCGAAGGGGTCGGAGGATTTCACGCGACAATCATCCACGCAGTCGCCATCGCGCTTCCTGAATTCGGTGAAGAACTTTTCGCCCAGGTTCTTGAGCATCTCGCCATCGAGCCTGCGGAACGCGAAACGGAAGCTGTCCCAGAAAAGGAACGGGGAATCGAACTGGATTTCCTGCACCGTGAGGCCCGCAGCCCCCTTGAGTCCCCACTCGCCCTTCGTCTGCTCGGGAATATACTGCACCGAAGTTGCAAGACCCTGGCCGATCGGACCGCTGCCGTAGTGGTCATGAATCTCGATGCCGCTCAGTATGTGCGGGTTCACCACCGAAAGGTTGCCGGGGAACCCGACATCGAGGTGGCGCATGTTCGGGATGCGGAGCCGCCCCAGGTGGTAGGCCACGTCGCCCGCGCGGGAGCCGTCGTAGTAGAGCGCGCTGCTGAAATCCTTCTGCCCGGAAATTCCCGGCATCTGCCCCAGGTGTTCCGTCAAGTCAAAGCGCATGCCCGCCGCATCTTCGAGCTTATCGACCGACACCTTGCGTTGCGGTTCCCACTTCTCCGGTTCGCCGCCACCCACAATCGTACTCGAACCGAGGTCGCGGAGGTCGGTCGAGAGCGTCACGACCATGTCGAGCAGGTCCGCAAAATCCTGCAGGTCCACATACACGCTGTCGTAGCCTTCCTTCTGGAAAACAAGCGACGCGTTCTTCGAATCCACGGTAAATTCGAAACGTCCATTCGAGGATGTCTTGCCGAGTTTTTTGCCGGAGCGGTAGGTAATCTGAACTCCGTCAAGCGGCAGGTCCGAACCCATTTCGAGGACCACGCCCACGACAGGCGTAGGGGTCGCCGCAAACAGGTTCGCCGCCAGGAACAGGGCTATAAGGAGCAGGGATCGAAATCTCATGGATACTAAATTAGAATTTTATGCCGCCGCAGTCCACCAAATTTTATATTTCTCTGCGTATGCTCGATATTTTTCTAGTGCAGATGGAAATCGCGCCGAACGACAAGGCCAGGAATTTCGAAAAGGTCGAAACGCTCACCCGCGAAATCCGCAAACGAACCGAGGATTCCGTTCCCGGGCTCATCGTGCTGCCCGAAATGTTCGCCACAGGCTACCTTCCCTTGCACCCCGAGAGGGCCGCCGAAGACTTTTCCGACGAATCAAGCGGAGAAACGGCAAGTTTTTTGAACAAACTCGCAAGCCAGACAGGGTGCGCCGTCATGGGCGCAGGGATATCGCGCAAAGGCCCTTCGCTCGCGAACCACGCAAGCGTCTACCTGTCCGGAAACCCGCACGAATACGCAAGCTACGACAAGCGGAAGCCCTTCTTCATGGAGCAGGAAAAATTCACCGCCGGGCAGGACATTAGTTTGTTTAAAATACAGGAATGGAACATAGCGCCGACCATCTGTTTCGACCTACGATTCCCGGAGCTCTACCGCGATGCGGTCAAGGCGGGAGCGAACCTCCTGACCGTGCAGGCCGCCTGGCCTGCCGAAAGAATCCTGCACTGGGATACGCTATTGCAGGCGCGCGCCATCGAGAACCAGGCCTATGTCGTCGCCGTCAACTGCGTCACCGCCGATAGCAAATACAATGGGCATTCACGCATTATCGACCCGTTCGGAAACATTGTCGCGAAGGCCGATTCCAATACGGAATGTATCGTGTCCGCACGCATCGAAATCGAACCGCTCCTCCGCTACCGCGAGAGTTTTCCCGTCCTGAAAAGCATCTGACGCGTGACATAAATCACAGCGCGATTTTAGGCTGGAATAATACACTTTGGAGCACCAGTTTCGTAACTCCTTATTTATCAACAGATTATATTTTTCTTGCAAAAGGGGAGTGTGTGATAGACTTTACACATTGTTTCTTACCAAAAAAAATGACATGCTTTTGCCACAAAAATATTCTATTTTCTGGATGTAAAACAAAAACACCCAGAGGTTCCTATGACATCACCAGACATGAACAAGCTGAACTACGCTAGGGCCCTCATCAAAGCCGGACTTGCCCGCGATTTGATTCTGAAAATTACGCTGATTTCCAGCTACCAGTACATGCAAATCCAACGCGAAGTCCTCGCTGCATAACGCCCGCGCCGAATGCAACTCGTTCTGACTATTCCCGCGCAGCCCGCCACTCAGATGAAAGAGAGGCAGGCTGCGCTTCTTGCATGTTATAGGGACGGCACGCTCCTGCTCGACGCCCGCGATTACGAGAAGCCCGCCAGGTTCTACCTCACCCCGAAAGATGTTTTCCCCTGGGAACAGTTCCTCGCAAAGATGCTCTGTGCCTGGCAACTCGGCGACTACAGTGATGTGCCGCCGCAATTCAAGCCGCAAAAACGGATTCCGCAGTTCGTGGTGGACGGGTTTCCCGCCGAACCGCTCGAAAACAAGCTCAAGATTCTCGCGACACTCCGCACGCAGGGATATTTCCCTGCACTGACAGCCCGGAAATAGTTCTATTGCTATTTTTCAAAGCATGGATAGCATGCAAGATATCGCAAGCAAGCGCTGGTTCATGGGAAAGGGACGCAAGATCGATTCCATCGAGACCGTGGACCGCGTCGCCATCGGGGAAACGTTTCTTTCCATCGTCCGCGTGAACTTTGCCGCAAGCGAAAACTGCGAGTCCGACCTCTACGCCGTCATTGAAGACGAGACCCGCACTACAGACTTTTTCTATGACGTGTTTTCGTGCGAGAAGGCAAGATACGGCACGCAATCCGGCGAGTTTATGTTCATGCAGACAGAGCATTTCCCCGTAGATGTTTCCCTGCACGAACTTTTCAATATAGCCCCGCTCGATGCCGAGCAGAGCAATTCCGCATTCGCATCCAAGCATTTTTTCTTCAAGCTGTACCGCAGGCTTTTACCGGGCATTCACCCCGAAGTCGAAATCATGGAACAACTCGACCGCAAACGCTCCGGCGTGAGCCCACAGCTCTACGGCACATGCTACTACGCAGATGCCACGGGGAAACGCTACACCCTCGGGATTCTCGAGGAACGTGCAACCGGCATGCAGGATGCGTGGGCGTATTTCAACGGCGTGATGGACGCGCCGTGCGCCGAGGCACTCGGGATAGCGACTGCGAAGATGCACCGCGCCCTCAGGGGACTCCCGGGCACGCCTGCGCAGAATCCCGAAATACCATTTGACAAATTGGAACATCTTTTGAACTGCGCAACGGGCAGTGAAATGCGCGAACTCGCCGAAAAGGTGAAAGCGACTTTGCCGAAACTCAAGCGCATGGCGAAAGATGCGTTCGGAGCGCCAACCGGCAGCGAGTTGTTCGCACCGCAGCGCATCCACGGGGATTACCACCTGGGGCAGGTGCTGGTTGCCGCCGCAGATTTCAAGATTCTCGATTTTGAAGGCGAACCCTCCCGCACGCTCGAATACCGCAGGGCACTCCGCTCCCCACTTGTTGATGTCGCAGGCATGTTGCGCAGTTTCCAGTACGCGGAAGCAACATCCGGGTTCGACTGCACCGCATGCGAACGCGCGTTTCTTGAAGGCTACGCACAAGCCGCGCACGTAGATGCAGGCAACGCGCAAATCGACCTCGACACCCTCGAGCGTGCAGCCACCCCGTATATCCTAGCAAAGGCCGTTTACGAAGCCTGCTACGAACTCGAGTTCAGGCCCGGATGGTTCCACATCCCGGCCCGCGCGCTCATTAAACTCGCCTGCTAGACCGCAGCCGCCGCAAATTTCTATATTTGCATTCGCTATGACAGTCGAAGAAATGGAAAAGCGCCTCCGCGACGAGGCCTCGGAACTAGCCGCCAACGAACCGCTCTCGAAGCTCATGCTCGAAGAGCAAGTGTTGAACCGCAAGAACTTTGCCGACATGCTATCCGTCACTCTCGCCTGTCAGCTGGCCGGCGAAGTCATCGACCGCGCGGAACTCGAGAAGATGTTCAACGCGCTGTACATCAAGTACCCCGAACTGCTCGTTTCCGCCTGCAAGGACCTAAACGCGACCGTGATGCGCGACCCCGCCTGCACCAGCTACCTCGAGCCGCTCCTGCTGTTCAAGGGTTTCCAGGGTCTGCAAGCCTACCGCGTGGCGCACGCCCTCTGGACGGAAAACCGCCCCTTCCCCGCCAAGATGCTCCAGAACATCATCAGCCGCAAGTTCGGCATGGACATCCACCCGGCCGCAAAAATCGGGCACGGGCTCCTGATCGACCACGCGACAAACATCGTCATCGGCGAAACTGCCGTCGTCGGGAACAACGTGAGCTTCTTGCACGGCGTGACGCTCGGCGGCACCGGCAACGAAGTCGGCGACCGTCACCCGAAAATCGGGAACGGCGTGATGCTCGGCGCACACGCCCAGCTGCTCGGCAACATCCACATCGGCGACTGCGCGAAGATTGGCGCGGGCGCGGTTGTGCTCTGCGACGTTCCGCCGCACACGACATACGCAGGCGTCCCCGCCGTCGAAGTCGGCCACCCGACCGACGACATGCCCAGCTTCAACATGCAACAAGACTTCACGCGCGACTGCGACTAAACTAGACGAAAGTACGCTGCGTCGCAATGCGGCTCGCTACAGACGAAAGACGAAAGGAGGCGCAGGACATGAAAAAAACGGACAAGATCAAGTTCATCGGCGAAAAGCTGGACGAACTCTTCCCGAACCCGCCGATTCCGCTGGACTACTCAAACGCCTACACGATGCTTGTCGCCGTCGTATTGAGCGCGCAATGCACCGACATCCGCGTGAACCAGGTAACGAAGGTGTTGTTCAAGAAAGCGAAAACGCCCGCCGCCATGGTCAAGCTCGGCATCGACGCGATTGCAGAAATCATCAAGCCGTGCGGATTCTTCAACACGAAAAGCAAGAACATTTACAACCTGTCGAAAACGCTCGTCGAGAAACACGGCGGTGAAGTCCCCCGCACATTCGAAGAACTCGAATCACTCCCCGGCGTAGGCCACAAGACGGCAAGCGTCGTGATGAGCCACATCTTCAAGATTCCCGCCTTCCCCGTCGATACGCACATCCACCGCCTAGCCAAGCGCTGGGGACTATCGGACGGCAGTAGCGTGGAACAGACCGAGGCCGACCTCAAGAAGATTTTCCCGAAGGAAGAATGGGAAAAACGCCACCTGCAGATTATCTACTTCGGGCGCACGTACTGCAAGGCTATGGGTCACAAGCCCGAAAACTGCCCCATCTGCAAAATCGTAGGCAGCAAATAATTCTATTGAAAGAAACAAAGATGCCCGGTCAAGCCGGGCATGACAAGTCCTAGTATCTGCAAACTGTTAGCGCTCGCCCTTGAGCAGTTCCTCGAAGAAGACGATCGTCTTCTCGAGACCCTGGCGCAGCGGGATTGTCGGTTCCCAACCGAGTGCGGACTTGGCGAGGTCGATATTCGGGCGGCGCATCTTCGGGTCGTCACCCGGAAGCGGCTTGTACACAATCTTGCTCTTGGAGCCGGTGAGGTCAAGCACTTCCTTCGCAAGTTCAAGCATTGTAAATTCGCCAGGGTTCCCGATGTTCACGGGTCCAATAATCTTGTCCTGGTTCATCATGCGCACAAAACCTTCGATGAGGTCGTCCACATAACAGAAACTGCGGGTCTGGCTGCCGTCGCCGTAAATCGTGAGATCTTCGCCCTTGAGCGCCTGCACAATGAAGTTCGACACCACGCGTCCATCGTTCATAAGCATGCGCGGGCCATACGTATTGAAAATACGCACGATGCGGATGTCCACATTATTTTGCCTGTGGTAATCCATAAAGAGCGTTTCAGCAACGCGCTTGCCTTCGTCGTAGCAGCTGCGGATACCGATGGGGTTCACGTTGCCCCAGTAGTCTTCGGTCTGCGGGTGCACCGCCGGGTCGCCGTAGACTTCGCTAGTGCTCGCCTGCAAAATACGCGCCTTCACGCGCTTCGCCATGCCAAGCATATTGATAGCGCCCATCACGCTCGTCTTGATGGTCTTTACCGGGTTGAACTGGTAATGAATGGGGCTCGCGGGGCACGCGAGATTAAAGATGCGGTCCACTTCCAGCAAAATCGGTTCCGTCACGTCATGGCGAATGAGCTCGAAGTTCCGGTTATCGCGCAGGTGAGCGACGTTCACCATACGGCCCGTAAAGTAGTTGTCAAGGCAAATCACCTCATGACCGTCGTTCAGCAGACGTTCACACAAGTGACTACCCAGGAATCCTGCACCACCGGTAACTAAGCAACGCATAGGGACCTCTCTTTAAAATTACTCGTCGGAGTCTCGCTCCAGTTCTGCGGCAGAATTGCCATGGAGCGCCACCAGGCGCACACCGTTCAGGGTCAGGTACGGGTCGTAGGTATCGATAACCTTGCTGTGCCCCATCACCATGCGGCCCCAGCCACCCGTCGCAAACACGGGAACCTTCTTCTTGCCCATTTCGTCCTTGATCTTTGCCACCAAGGTTTCAAGTTCCGCCATAAAACCGTACAGAAGGCCCGCACGAATGGCATCATCGGTATTGTTCGCAATCACGTGTTCCGGCCATTCAATGCTCACCGGCAACAGGCGTGCCGCCTTCTCGGTCAAAACGTCGAGGCTTGCGCTAATGCCCGGAATAATTATACCGCCAGCGAAGCCGCCGTCCTTCATCACGTCAAATGTCGTTGCCGTGCCCATATCCACCACGATGGCATCCTTGTAGCCACGGTCACGAAGCGCAATAATATTACACAAGCGGTCGGCACCGAGCGACGCCGGGTTCGGGTAGGCAATCGGGCAACCGAGGCAGTTCTTGGAACTTACCACCTGCACCGGGCGCTTGAGGAGCGTCTGCAGGGCCTTGATCCAGGGGCGCTCATGCGCGGGCACCACCGTCGAGAGGCCCACATGCGTAATCTCCGTCGGCTTGATTTTCGAAAAGCGCACAAGTCCGCCAATGCGGTTCATCACCTCGTCGCTCGTCGTTTCCTTGCGGGTCGTGAGCCTCCAGTGGTCCACCACCTTGTCGCCCTTGAAAATACCCAAAACCGTGTGGGAGTTGCCCACATCCACGACGAAGCTAAAAGTTTCGCGATTTGACTTCCGTACAGTTTTATCCAAATTCTTTTTCATGCGCAAATCAAAAAACTAGATTCGCATCGAGATGTCGAGAGCCTTCACGCTATGCGTTAGCGCACCGACAGAGATGTAATCGAGGCCGAGTGTCGCGATTTCCTTCGCGCGTTCGAGCGTCATGTTGCCCGAGCCTTCCACCAGGCACTTGTCTCCGCTTTCCTTGATAATCTTCAGGGCCTCGGCCATCATCTCGTTGCTCATGTTGTCAAGCATGATGACGTCTACGCCCTTGTTCAAAAGAGCGCGCAGCTGGTCGAAGTTTTCCACTTCCATCTCGACCATCAGGCCCTGCGTGTTGTTCTTCTTCACCACTTCGAGTGCTTCGAGAACGCCACCTGCAGCAGCGATGTGGTTGTCCTTCACCAGCACCATGTCAAAGAGGCCCATGCGGTGGTTGGAACCGCCACCCACGCGAACGGCATACTTCTGCAGCGTGCGGAATCCGGGAACCGTCTTGCGGGTATCGAGCACCTTCGTCTTGCCGCCCTTCAGGGCTTCCTGGAAGGTATGCGCGACCGTCGCAACGCCGGAAAGCTGCTGGATAAAGTTCAGGAGCGTACGCTCGCCCGTCAGAAGTTCATGCGTCGTGCCGTCCATTTCGGCAATCAGGTCGCCTTTCTTCACCACGTCGCCATCTTTCTTGTGGAGCGTCACCTTCACGTTCGCCTTCAGTTCCTGGAACACGAGTTCAATGACCGGGAGGCCCGCAAGCACGCCATCTTCTTTTGCAATCAGGCGGGCATGCTGCTTCTGGTCGGCAGGAATGGTCCATTCGCTCGTCACGTCGCCCGTGCGCACGTCTTCGGCAAGCGCGAGGCGAATCATCGTGAGAGCATCATTAACTGGGAATACCGGAGTGGAATTGTCTCCGTACATTATTGCGCTCCTTTACCGGTCAAGACAACGTAAACAGTACGCACCAATATCTGGAAATCCAGAAGCAGGCTCATGTTCTCGTAATAATACATGTCGTACTTCAGTTTTATCTGGACATCTTCGATGCTCGTATCGTAATGGTGACGCACCTGCGCCCAGCCCGTAAGGCCCGGCTTCATCTTGAGGCGGCTGATGTAGAACGGAATCTGTTCGCGAAGCTTGCTGATAAACACGGCACGTTCAGGGCGCGGGCCCACCATGCTCATGTCACCCTTCAAAACACAAAGAATCTGCGGCAGCTCGTCGATGCGGGTCTTGCGCAGGAACTTGCCGACCTTCGTAATGCGCGGGTCGTCCTTGGTGGCCCACTGGGCGCCGAACTTTTCGGCATCGGTACGCATGGTGCGGAACTTGTAGACCGTAAAGGGCTTGCCATACAGGCCGATGCGTTCCTGCGAATAGAAAACGGGGCCGTGGTCCTCGAGCTTGATGGCGATAGCCGCAAGCAGACAGACCGGCAAAGAACATATCCCAAGGAACGCTCCGAACAGCACATCGATAATGCGCTTCACCCGCACCTGCCAGGGCGGCATCGTAAACGCAAAAAGTTCCTGAAGTTCGAAACCATGGACCAAGTTCGCCTTGAACTGGCCATTCACCACGGGATAGAGTCCCGGTACAATATAAATATGAAGTTGAAGTTCGCAAATCCAGACGAGGACGCGCATAATCTCCTGCGGAGAAGAACTCTCATGCGCAATCACAATCCCATCCACACGGTGCTTTTTCACAAGCGCAGGGAGATCGGCATACTTGCCGAGTACGGGGAACCCGGCAAATTCATGATCCATCACCTGGTACCTTTCATCGACGAAGCCCACCACGCGCTGTCCAAAAGCCGGCGTGTTCTTGAGATCCTCGGCAATCTTCTTGCCCGCATCGGTAGCGCCAAGCACGAGGATGTTATTCGCGCCGTAGCCCAAACGAAGCAAGCCGCGCAGGCAGAAGTAAATGAACATGCGGAATCCGGCAACAAGCACCATGGCGAGGCCGCCGTAGATAAAAATCCACGGGAAGCGCGATCCGTACAAGTAGCCCTCGTTCAACGGCTGGTTGGCAAAGATCTTGCCTACAAACTCCGTTCCGAAAAGGCTGATGATAATAAGAACAACGCCTATCACCACCGCCCGCAACACGCGCAGAATCTGGTGCGTCCGCGACATCAGGAGCCATGAACGATAAAGCCCTGCGCAGGTAAACAAGACGAGCCATGCCACGTTCAGGATCAACCCCATGTTGGCGTAATCCGAGAAAAGCTTGGACGGGTCGTACTTGTCGGCAATCCAGCCGCTATGGAACTGGACCCAGAAAGCCAGCACAAAGCATATCGAAAGCGCCACGAAATCCGAAAGGATAACGAGAATGCGTTCCAATGTCGCAGCGCGTATCATAGCTATATCAAACTACAAAAAATGCAGTCCAGAAGGCCATCCGTTACGCGAGGAAGCGGATAACCTGGCTCTTTTCGACGATTTCGGGCAGAGCGTCGATGGCGTCCACCGCCTTCGAGGCCTTGCAGTCTAAAGTCTTTTCGGTGATGACCACGATGGAAACCTTGCCCGGGTCCTTCACGTTCTTCTGGATAATGGTTTCAATGGAAATGTTATTTTCGGCGAGGATGCTGGTAATCTTCGCGAGCACGCCGCAGGCGTCACGGGAAGTGAAGCGCAGGTAGTAGCGGGCGCTCGTCTCGGAAATAGGCACGAGAGTCGCGGAATTGTCGACGTTGAACCAGCCCATGGGGAGCGCCTTGCGGCTACCCTGGTCCACGGAGCGGGCCAAGGAAACGAGGTCGGCTACCACGGCAGAGGCGGTCGGGAGGCGGCCTGCACCGGCACCCGTCTGGACGGTCTCGCCCAGGTTGTCGCACTTGAGGTACACGGCATTAATCACGCCGTTCACGTTCGAGAGCAGGTTTTCGTTAGAGACAAAGCACGGATGCACGCGGGCGTCCACACGGTCGCCGTCGCGGTGGTAGATGCCAAGCAGCTTCACGCAGCAGCCAAGTTCCTTGGCAAATGCGATATCCTGGGCGGTAATCTTGGAAATGCCGGTCACGTGAATCTTCTCGAAATCCACACGCTTGCCGCTGCAGAGGCTGGCGAGCAGGGCCGTCTTGTGGGCGGAGTCGATACCTTCGATATCGAAGGTCGGGTCGGCTTCGGCAAAGCCGAGCTTCTGGGCGTCCTTCAGCACGACGTCGAAGTCGAGGCCTTCGTCAGCCATGCGGCTGAGAATGTAGTTGCAGGTGCCGTTGATGATGCAGCTCAGGTGTTCCACCGTAGAGCCCAACAGGCCTTCCTGGAGGCTACGGATTATAGGAATGCCACCGCCAACCGCGGCTTCGAACAGCACATGCAGGCCCTTTTCGGCTGCGAGCGGGAAAATCTCGTGGCCGTACTTGGCAAGGAGGGCCTTGTTCGCGGTCACCACATGCTTGCCGCTTTCGAGGGCAGCGAGAATCCACTTGCGCGGCATGTTGTAGCCGCCGGCCAGTTCAACGAGCACGTCGATATCGTTACCGGCAATCATCTCGTCGGCGTTGGTCGAAACCTTGTAGCCCTTCGCCTTGTACGGGGCGACTTCTTCTTCGGACTTCGCGCAGATGCATGCGAGTTCAAGTTCGACACCGAGCTTTTCCTTGTACTCGGCAATCTTCTGTTCAAGAATCTGAATGACACCGCCACCGACGGTTCCAGTACCAATTAAGCCAATACGCAGCATATTGCGTCTCCATTTTAAATTTTTCGGAGACATAATATAGAAAAAACGGCATGCCCCGTTCTACCGAACAAGCCCCTCCTTTTTTCACCGCCCGTTGGTAAAGGTTTGTTTACGTTCAAGAAATTTGCACATTTGTGTTTTTTCCTACCAAAACAAGCCAGGTGCATTTTTTTCTAAATTTTTACGCATGGAACAGGAAATATCCAATCCGGCAATCAGCAACCTGCTCAACGAGCAGAAGCTCAAGAACATTGTCTATCCGGCACGCCTCTTCAGGACGCGCCTCAACGAGGAATTCCTAAGGGCGAACCGCACCCGCAGGCCATTCCTGTTCATCAAGATTTACTCGCACCAGTACGACTTTTTCGGCTGGGGGAGCCCCTCGCGCACCGTCGAGCGTACCTGGCGCATCAGCGTGCTCACCATGTTCTCGCACCTCAGGTTTATCGATGTCCTCGGCTACCTTTCCGACAGCAGCGGTCTCGGCATCATCCTCCTGAATTCGGACCTTTCGACGCTCGAGTCCATCCGCAAGGAAATCCTCCACAAGCTGAACGACGCAGGCCTCATCCAGGCCCTCAGGCACAAGCCCAAGTCGCCCATCTTCAAGGCATATATCTACACCGGGCTCCAGGAGAAGGACAACCTGGAACTCGAGGACAAGATCAAGGACTTCAACAGCACGAACGGAAGCTTCTTCTCGCTCGAACGCCTGAACCTCGACCACATCTGGCAGCACCCGCACAAGATACGCTACCGCCACGTTGTGAAACGCATTACGGACATCGCCTGTTCGAGCCTCGCCCTGGTTGTCCTTTCCCCGCTGCTCCTGTTCTGTGCGCTCGCGGTAAAGATCAGCGACCACAAGGGACCGGTCATTTTCAAGCAAACGCGTGTGGGCCGCAACGGCAAACTGTTTACGATGTACAAGTTCCGAAGCATGTACGTGGATGCCGAAGAACGCAAAAAAGAATTGATGGCCCAGAACGAGACGGGCGGCAAGACGTTCAAGATGAAGAACGACCCACGCATCTATCCGTTCGGCCGCATCCTCCGCAAGTTCAGCCTCGACGAACTGCCGCAGCTCGTGAACATCATCAAGGGCGACATGTCCATCGTGGGCCCGCGCCCGCCGATCCCTTCCGAAGTGGCTGAATACGAACCCTGGCACCGCATGCGCCTGTCCGTGACGCCGGGCCTGACCTGCATCTGGCAGGTGAGCGGCCGCAGCAACATCTCGTTCGAAGGGCAGATGCGACTCGACAATGACTATATCCGCCGCGACGGCAAGCTCGGAGAAGACTTCAAGCTGATCCTCAAGACGTTCAAGGTCGTGTTCAAGGGCGAAGGAGCTTACTAATTAATTGATGATTGATAATTGATGATTGATAATTGATGGTTTCTGGGGTTGGGGAGTAAAAAGAAAGGATGTGTGTATGTTTAAGAAATCCCTGACAGCGGCCTCGGTCGCCCTTGCTGCAGCATCAATAGCTTCAGCCGCAAATATCACGGTAGATCCCGCCACCACGGCACAAAAGGTCGTGGGCTTCGGTGCAGGCGCCGCCTACTACCAGAGCTGGATTACCGCCATGAGCTCTTCGATGCAGAAGGACTTCTATGACACCGCTTTTAACGGTCTCAACCTCTCACTCCTCCGCATCGGCAACTGGAAGCAGGAAGACACCACAAGCATCTCCGCCGATGCCGCCATCGTGAAGGCTGGCAAGGAACGCCTCGGCAACCGCCTCAAGATCGAGATGTCCAGCTGGTCTGCACCGGGCAGGCTCAAGCCGAGTGGCAGCGTGAACGGAAACCAGGGCCATTCTAAGGCCGACAAGACACTCAAGACTTCGAACAGCGACCCGTACGGCAAGTTCGTCTACAGCGAATTCGCCGGCTGGTGGAAAAAGAGCCTGCAGGCCTACGCCACCGCGGGCATCACTCCCGATTACATCAGCCTGCAGAACGAACCCGACATGGAAGCCGATTACGAAGAAACCCTCTTCGAGCCTACCGAAAGCAACGGGATTGCCGGTTACAAGCAGGCGCTCCAGGCCGTACGCGATTCCATCAGCACGCTTGCAAACCCGCCGAAGATTATCGGCCCCGAACCGCTCGGTATCGGCTACAGCAACTTCGAAAAGTACGCAAAGGCGCTCGACGACAAGAACCTCGACGGCTACGCCTACCACCTGTACCATGCGGGTGACGGCAACGACAACTCCGGCACCAACTACCTGAATCCGGAAAACTTCCGCAAGGCGATGACCGCCATCGGCAAAAACTACGGCAGCGACAGCAAGCCCATCATCATGACGGAATTCTGCACCATGGAATCTGCCGTGCGCGAGCAGGACATGCTCGGCCTCGCCCACATTATGCAGGTCGGCTTCACGAGCGGCAAGCTCAACGCCTATATCGCCTGGGAGCTCTTCTGGGGTGAACAGAACGGCCAGCTCATCGGCGTTTGCCCGGGCGAAGGCTGGAGCAGCTGCAAGGAAGCCAAGCTCTACATCAACCCCGAATACCACGCCATGCGCCACTACTCGAAGTTCGTGAACCCGGGTTGGCGCGTCGTGAGCAGCACCGCCGACGGCAGCAACGTCTATGCAGCCGCCTTCCGTAGCGCTGACTGCGATTCCATCTCCGTTGTCGCCATCAACAAGGGCTCGGCCCAGAACCTGAACTTCTCCGTGAACGGCTACAACCCGGTCTACGCCGTGCAGTCTACCGAAAGCGGCGAAAAGAGCAAGACAGTCACCGCAGGCGCCATCATCGACGCCCCAGCAAAGTCCATCACCACGGTCGTGTTCACCACAAGCAACACGGCAGCGCTCCAGTGCGAAGACTCCCCCATCGACGACCCGTACATTGACCCCAACCAGAACTTCGGTGATTCTCTCGTGATTGTGGACTACGCGAACGAAACTTCTGCAGCGGGCTGGAAGAGCGACGAGACCCTCGGCAAGGTCACCTTCGAGACGACCGCGCTCGACGGAATTTCCAAGTACGTGAAGGTTCCGCTCGCCGGCTGCGCGCAGGACGACTGCGGCTACCAGCACGCCCTCTTCACAATCCCCGATGCAGCCGCAGTGAAGGAACCGCTTACCAAGTGCAAGGATCTCGTGTTCACCATGCGTAGCATCGACGCCGAAGACGCCTCCGTAAACATCGGCGGCGCGGGCGGCAGCACCTGGAGCAACTACCAGTACGGAAACACCGCCCCCGCGGGCTCCTGGGCCGAAGTATCCGTCCCGCTCGCAAACGAAATTGACTCGACCGGAGCCCCCTTCGGCTCCACGCAGCTCTCGTTCAACAGCGACAACGCGGGCATCTACATCGCAAAGATTGTCGCCACCGGCTGCGGCACCAACGCCATCAAGGGCATCCGTACGAACTTCGCCGCAAGCGACATGAATGCCGAAGCGAGGGTGTTCGACCTGAACGGAAACCTCCTCTGGAGCGGAATCAAGGGTCAGGCCCTGAACGCCGACGGAACTCTCCGCCTCGACCTCAAGAAGGGCATGTACATCGTGAAGACGAGCGCCTCGACCATCAAGACTGTGAAATAAGACACCTTCGGTGCATAAGAGAAACGCCTCCGCAAAAATGCGGGGGCGTCGCTGTTTAAAAAACGGATTTAAACGTCATTACCCTTCTTCGAGGGCTTCCTTGTACTCGTCGACAGTCGCGATATACTCGTCAATCTTGTCGTCCTTCGAATCCAGGTACGAAAGAATCTGGTCGAGGTGTTCCTTCTGGAAAACAGCCTTGAGCTGGCGGCTCGCATGGCCCTTGTAACCCCATTCCTTGAGGATTTCGTCGGTCACCACGAAGGAATCGTTCATGGAGACGAAGCGCATCGGTCCGTATACAGCCCAGTTGTGCTCCATCTGCATGCATTCCGGTTCAGGAAGGTCAGGATTCGCCATGTAGCGCTGGATATGGCGCGTGCGCACATCCTTGATCTTGTCGATGCGCATGTAGCCCATAATCAGGTACTTGTTGCGGAGTTCGGAATCGCTCAACCCCTCGTAACGGGTGCCGAACAGGATGTAACGGCTCTTCGCCTTCAAGATGGCATTAATCGCCTTCACATTGTAGCAGCTCATCAGGCCGTAGGTACTGGTCTCGTAGTTGGGCTCGTAGAGGAAGCCCTTTTCGTTTTCGTTCAGCTGGTCACGAACCGGCATTTCGGACTGATGGCTAGTTTCCACGTAAAGCAGGCTACCGGCGGCGTTACCACGGTAATCCTGCCAACCTTCGAGATTTATTTGTGTCTTCGGCATATTTTCAACTCACCTATGATAAAAAAAACACAAGCGGACCTAAACAGGTTCGTCAGTTACATCCGCAATCTACATTTTTATAGACTACAAGGCCACCGATTCAGCCGAAATTCCCTCAATTCCGAACAAAAACGCCCCTTTTTCAAAAAATTCGGCAGTATCTGAGGTCAAATAGGCCGTCTTTCCGCCCTTCGAGAGGCGGGCATCCATCTCCGGATGCCGTTTGAGGTAGTCGATTGTCTTGGCGGCAACAATATCCCCCTGGAAAACGAGCCGGACCTGCGGTGGCAGTGCGGCCCGAATTTCGGATTCCAGAAGCGGGTAATGCGTACATGCCAACAGGACTGCATCGATTTGCGGGTCGGATGCCATAAGCGCATCCACGTCCTTCTTCACGAAGAACCTAGCCCCCTCCGTCCCGCGCTCGCCGTTTTCCACAATCGGGACCCACATGGGGCAGGCATGCTGAGTCACCTTCAATTCCGGGAAAAAATGCCCGATTTCGATAAGGTAGCTTCCGGACGAGACGGTCCCCGCAGTTCCAAGCACGCCGATATGTCCTCCTCGGCTGAACTTCCCGATTTCCTCCGCAGTCGGCCGGACAATTCCAAGCACGCGCCTGTCAGGAAACTCGTACGGGAGGATATCCTGCTGTATGCTCCGGAGCGCCTTCGCCGATGCCGTATTGCACGCAAGAATCACGAGGGGGCAACCGCGGCTAAAGAGTTCGCGGACAGCCTGGAGCGTATAGCGGAAAATCGTTTCGAAAGTGCGCGAGCCATAAGGTGCACGCGCGTTGTCGCCCAGATAGACAAAATCGTATTCCGGCAGGACCCGTCTCAAATCCTTCAATATGGATAGGCCGCCAAAGCCGGAATCGAAGACGCCTATCATACGGCGGCCTCCATCCGTTCACGGACAACGTGCATCACGTCCTTGCGCGGGTCAAGCGTCCCCTTCTCGGCAGCAAGCGCCTTCACGTCCAGGGGTTCAAGAACCGTCGCCGTCACCTTGCAACGTGCGGAGCTCTTGCGGTGTTCCCAGGCAAAACCGGAACCCTTGATATAGATGGGGAGAATCGTCGCTTCGGTTTCGATGGCCAACCGGAACCCGCCGCTCTTGAACGGCACCATGTTCTCGTCCTTGCCACGCGTCCCTTCCGGGAAAATAAACAGCCTCGGGGCCTTCCCCTTCGCCATCGCTTCACGAATCAGGGCCGCGCCGCCGCCCTTTTCGCGGTTGATGAGCACGCACCCAATCCGGTGCATCCAGAACCCGAGGAAGGGAATAAAGCGGAGTTCCGCCTTCGCGATAAAGCCGATAGTGCGTTCGATGGCAAGGAAAATAATCGGGATGTCCGCATACGAATTGTGGTTTCCCATCACGAACACGGGGCGCGTCCAGTCGACCTTCGAAAGAATCGCCTGGTTCTCGACATCGAGGTCGATTTTCAGGACCTTCATGCAGAATCGCGCGAAGGCCTGGATTTTCTTGTCGACCCAAAGATTCACGCTGCGATGCCGGAAGAGGATAATAAAAGGCAAGACCAGCATGTGCAGGAACATGTAGGCAAGCACAAACAAGACCACTTTTATTTTGAACAAGATAAGAGGCATGAGACAACCTTGCGAAAAACCGGGCGTCCGAGGCAAGAACCGCGACTTCTTAAATTTCCGAAGCCGCCCCTTCCAGAAACGCCGTTTACAATATAATAAAAATAGGCAAGCCTCGGCTCGGGTAACTCCCACATAGTAAAGCCGACGTTCCTCATCAAGTTGCCGTTTTCGTTCCGCACGGTCGCCTTCGCAGGTTCCCGGCGTGAGCCCCTCGCCCAGTCCCGCATAAAAAACGACAGCATACTGCAACCCCTTGGAAGCATGAACCGTTTCTACATGGATGCCGTCCTCGACCGTCAAGCCCTCCCCGAGTTCGTCGCCCGCAACCGGGAGCCTTTCGTCACGCAGGGCCTCCTCGTAGTAGAGCCGCTGCCGGTTGTAACGCACAAGAATCGCGAAATTTTTCCACGAAAGGTCATAGGCCTCGCGAAGTTCCTTTATCTTGCAGACGATCCTGCACATTTCCTCCACCGGGTTTTCGCTTGTCCAAACTTCCGGTTCGCGGTTCTCCTTGAAAATCGGATTGCCGCCAGAGCCGTTCGAGTTTCCCGCACGCAGCACCTTCCGCAAGCGCAGCGGCTTGTTTTCGAAAATGCGATTCGCCAAGTGCAATATGTTCGAAGTCGAACGGTAATTCCATTCCAGGCGAATCAACGTGCTCTCCTTGAAGTCGTCGCAGAAACGGTTGATGTTCCCGATATCGGCCCCGCGGAATCCGTATATCGCCTGGTCGTCGTCGCCCACTACGAACAAACTTTTCCTGTCGCCGAGAAGCGCCTTGACCATCCGGTACTGCGACGGGTTGATATCCTGGTATTCATCCACAAGAATTTCCGTCCACATCGACTGGAAATGCGACCGCGCTTCCGCATCACCTTCCAGAAGTTGAATGGCAAGGTAGATCAGATCTTCGAACACCACACGGCCCGACTCAAGCACCGGTTCCCGGAGTTTCGAAAGCTTGCGCTTCAGCGAAACCGGGAGGCTGTCGTCAAAGAGCCTTTCGCGTTCGAGACTTCCCGACTTGATTCCCAGGCGGGCCGCCATATCCATGAATTCGCGCCCGGAACCATCCTGCGGCACGGGAGCCTCCCGCATCCCCACACGCTCGTAGGCCATGCGTCCACCGATTTTCTGGCGCAGCATGAACAGCGCAAGCGAATGGAAAGTGCAGAGCCGTACCGCCGCATCCGGAAACAGCTTCTGCACGCGTTCGCGCATCTCGGCAGCGGCCTTCGCCGTAAAAGTCAACGCAAGGATATTTTCAGGCTTTACGCCCGACGCAATCCGGTACTGGATTCGCTTCGTCAGCACGGATGTTTTTCCCGAACCAGCTCCCGCCAAAATCAAGAGTTGCGCGCCCGACTCATGGTCATGTAAAACCGCCGCACGCTGGTCGGAATTGAGACCTTGCAAGATGCCCTCGGCATCCATAGTAACCTCTGGAAAGCGGACGCCCCCTCGGCATCCGCGCTATCTACAAAAGCAGGGACGGCTATCCCTGACGGCCTTGAGCGTCCGCCCCTCTTCCCAAGAGGAACACGAACGCCCCAAACAAACTCAAGAGCAGGCTCACGAAATACGCAAGCAGCTGGATCACTACCGATTCGAGACTCGCCACGCCGGCACGAGCAAACAGCGACTGCGCCAGGAGTTCACGGGGCCCGAATCCGCCGATGGATATCGGGAGCGCACTCACGATGGCGACCAGCGGGATGTAGTAGAAATACCACGAAATCGAAAGCGCCACCCCTACGGCCAGGCCGCAGTAGAAGTGGACAAAGATGCGTAACGACTGCGTCACAAGCGACAAGAACGAAATCTGCCACCACAGCTTGACCGAACGGAAATGCTGGAAGCGTTCGAACATGTGGACAAGCCTATCCCCGAACCTCTGCGGCAGGAACTTCGAGATAACCCGCGTCAAGAGCCGCCCGAGACGGCGACTGCAAAGGCAGGCGAACATGGCGCAGAAGCCAAGGAATATCCAAATCGACGGCCAGATAAACGCCCGCTGAGCCTCGTCATGGACAAAGAACAGGGCTCCCATCGCAAGGGCAAACAAAGTAACAAAGAAGAGGCCAAAGAGACGATCGAAAACCGTCGCGGTGAACCCGGCCCCCACGCTATCCTGCCCGCCCTGCATACGGATATCGTAGACCTTCTTCACGTCGCCGCCCACGTTGCCGGGCATGAAGTTGTTGAAGAAGAGGCCCACGTAATAAAGCTTAAGCAGATGCCCATAGCCCAAGTGCACCCCCTGCCGTTCCAGGAGCAGCTTCCACTGGAGGCAGGCCGTAAAGTTCGAAGCGGCAAGGCAGACAAGCGCAAGCACGAACGGGAGCAAGCTTTCCCTCGAAAACAGCCTGTACAGGTCGCCGATGTCCCAGTCCGGGGAACTTACGATGTTCCTATAGACAAAGTACGCAGGGACAAGCGTCACCACGAGCTTGAGCGCAAAGACCAGCGCCGATTTTATTTTGGGATTGAGAGCCATGGGATCCTAGGGCTTGCGGCCAATCACCCCGATGGAAAGCTGCGTGTAGTGCATTACCGGCACGGAGACAAGCGCATCGAGCAAGGCATCCTTCGCCTTCTGGTAGGCCGTACCGTTCAGCGGATACTTCGGAAGCTCGATTCCGAACTTGAACCCGAGTTCGCGCAGCATGCGGTAAAAGAGGTTCGGGCGCATCCAGTCGCCGTAGGCGTACTCGCACTTGAACCCGGCATCCTTCATGAGTTTCTTCAGCTGCGGCATGGTGAACTGCTTTTCCCACCCGGCGAACCACTTGTCCATCGCAATCAGGATATGCTTGATAACCGTATAGGGGTGGACCGTCTGCGGCACATCGCAAAGGCAACAGCCGCCATGCTTAAGGATGCGGTAATTTTCCCGGATGAGCGGGAGCGAATCCTTGAAGTGTTCGGCCAGTCCCTGATGAAACACCAGGTCAAACGTGTTGTCCGGGAACGGAGCCTTGAACGCATCGCCGCGTACGAGCTTCAAATTGTCGTAAAGGTTTTCCTTAGCACGGAGCGCGTCAACAATCTTCAAACTGTTTTCTGCAAAGTCAAGAACATACACGTCGGCGCCCAACCGAGCAAGCTCCGCGCTGTCGCGGCCAGTGCCCGCGCCCACCTCGAGCACCTTGAGACCTTCGAGTTTAAAATTCTTCTTTATAGCATGCAGCACAGACGGAGACGAAGGGTACACCTTGTTCATGTCGTTCTTGCGCTGCCAAAAACGGTTCCATACAGATTGATCGGGTTCTCTAATTGACATAACGCGCAAAATATACGAAAAAAGAAACAGGGAAACGACCCCGCAACGGCCAAGCAAAGCCCAGGCGGAGCTTTCACGGTCACTTTTCGAAACATAATTTTACAAAAATCATGACATTTGTTAAATTTAATGACAAATAATTCAACATTTTAGGAGAAACACTCGCCTTTTCAGGCAAAAAGCGGACTTGGACCAAAATTTTACACTTTTGGCACGCAACTTGCTAATAAAAAAAGCGATATTTAAAGGGCAAGGAAAGAAAATGCATATAGACTCTACCGATACTACCCTCAAACGTTACCTTGAAGACATCAGAAGAACTGCCCCCCTCTCCCGCGACGAGGAGCAGATCCTTTTCCAGAAAGCTAAAGAAGGTGACAAGATTGCCCGCAAGAAACTGATTTCCGCGAACATGCGTTTCGTGCTGAAGGTCGCTATCCAGTACCGCGGCTGTCCCATCCCGCTCCCGGACCTGGTGAGCGAAGGCGCCATGGGCCTCGTGCGCGCCATCGAATCGTTCGAACACACCCGCGGCCTCAAGTTCATCAGCTACGGCGTTTGGTGGATCAAGGCCTACATCACCCGCGCCATCAACGAGCAGGGTAACCTCATCCGCCTGCCGGCAAACCAGCACCTCCGCGTGCGTAAGGCTTTGCACGAGCAGTCCCGCGGCAAGGAAATCAACGAGGAAATCCGCGAGCTCATCCAGATCGGCCAGCGCGGCGTCTCTTTCGACAGCCCGCTGAAGGCAGACTCCAAGGCGACCTACGCCGAAGTGCTGCCCGACACCGGAGCCTCGAACCCGGAAGCGGATTCCGAAATCCAGAGCGTCGAGGCGCTCGCACGCGACTTGATGGAGCAGCTCCCCGAACGCGAAGCGAAGGTCATTACCGGCATCTTCGGCATCAACCAAGAAGCTCCGCAGACGCTTCGTGAAGTGGGCGAATCCATGAACATCTCCCATGAACGCGTCCGCCAGTTGCGCGACCAGGCACTCCGCCGCATCCGCAAGTACAACAGCAAGGAATTCCTGCAAGAAAAGAAGGATGCGTTCCTCGCCGCAATCAACAAGTAACCGACGATTACAAGCCTTTTAAGAGCCCGCGCAAGCGGGCTTTTTTATGAGACTAGGGAGGGGTTCGCACGACGGCCCCTCCCTAAGACCCACCCGACACGCACCTAACTGCATTCGCATTTAGGTGCTCGTGCACACCTTCGGTGTGCATGAAAAAAAGAAAGCGCCCCGTGAGGGGCACTTTCCTAAGAAGGAGAAAATATTGAGCGGTATCCGGAACCTTTAACTTATCAGGAGGGGAGCAATGATAACGTCTTGTGAGGATTTACCCTTCAACCAATCTCAACGAATCCAAATTTATCAAATTTTCTTTATGCGCGTTCTTCCAAAATGCTTATTTTTTTAGCATTCCTTCATCACGTTTTTTTCCGCAACAAAATCCAGCGCGAGGGGCTTTATTCCTCGCGGAAAATGATCTTGCACTTCGGCACAAAGCGGAAGCCACCGCGACGATGGCGTTCGATCTCGAAGAACTTCTTGACACCTTCGCCAGGCGCCCCATCCTTCTCAGCCGTGCCGTTGATATGCGCAATGACGCGGTTCAACCGGCTTTCGAAGTTCGGACGCAGGGGGTCCATGCAAATGGACGGGTCGCGCTTGAATTCACGGTTCTCGTATTCCTCGCGGCCTGTCGCCATATATTCGCGCAGGAGGTTGCGCAGGATGCGGGCGGGAACGTTGCGCATCAGGTGCTTGTTGTTTACCGAGATGGAATCGTCGCTCTTGTAGTAGATGACTTCAACGGAATCACTCATAGCGCCGAGAAGCTGTTCCTGCGCCTTCTGAATCGGCTGCCAGGCCGCGAATTCCTGCTTGACCACGGAACTCATCAGCTTGAGGAACGGTTCCTGCGTAATGACATTCGCCTTGAACCGGACATCCAGGATGTTGCTCGGAGTGCCATAGTAGCAGCCCTTGCGGAGCAGGAGCGTATTCGTCTTCGCATCGCGGACATCTTCCAGCGCAAGGACGCAGCCTACCTCGCGTTCAGGCTTGTTTTCCCATTCGAAGCCGAGTTCATCAAGGCAATCACCGAAGGTAGCAGTCCGTCCCACTAGGCGGTCTCCGACAAAGACGTTTCCATCGCGCATTTCTGCCGGGACACGATTTTCGAGAGCTTCAATAAAGGAGGTCTGGGTCGCAATGATATCCATCTGTTCGTACGCGGGCGTGTTAAGCAGAAGCGGGCCCACGCGGAACATTCCAAGAATCCAGCGAATGGGGTTAGAAACCAAGGCGCCTGGAGTCTCAAAGCGGAAGGAGATGTGCATGTTGCGCATGTCACTTTCTACTTTGTCGGACAGCACCGAGAAATGCGTCAGGAACGGATAACGCTTGGGAATAATCTCGAGGCAAAGGGCTCGAACATCCTTGGTCTGGTAGAACTGGGAAATGAAAGGCAGGTAAGAACGCAGCACTCCACGTGCGGGAACCGCTTCAAAGTCGGCGCAACGTTTTACAATTCTTTCCACGAAATCATCGGGGTTTTCGCCACGGTCATAGAGCCAGGACACCAGGTTATCCAAGATAAACCGGTAAGAACTCTCGTCCATGTAGGCACCCTCAAAGAAGAGGTCGTTCACGAGCTTCGTGTCGAAACGAGAATCGCGACGGAGCAGGGTCAAGATATCTTTCACCGGATACGATATCAACAGCTCAAAGTGCGCCAGTTGAACAAAGAAATTCGAGATCAAGGTTATCCTCCGTTTTGGATAGAAATCTTCCAATTAAAGATTTCGACTACAATTTACAAAAAAATAGACTTTTGCAAGCCGATTTGGTTATATTTGGCTCATGAAATCCGCTAAAATACACCTTTTGCCGGATGAAATCATCAACAAGATTGCGGCAGGCGAGGTAATAGAACGCCCGGCTTCGGCTGTAAAAGAGCTCATGGAGAACTCCATTGACGCTGGCGCTACCCGTATACAGGTGCAAATCGAGCAAGGCGGGAAAAAGAAAATCCTCGTTTCGGACAATGGAAAGGGAATGGACCGAGAAGACCTCCGGCTATGCTACCTGAGGCACACGACTTCCAAGCTGAACAAGGCTGACGACCTGTTCCACCTCCATACGAACGGATTCCGTGGAGAGGCAGTGGCGTCCATCGCCGCCATTTCTAAAATGACCATTTCCACCAGCACCGACAGCGGCGAGGGCGGAAGGCTCATCATCAAGGGCGGAAACGTCGAAGGCGAGGAGGATTACGCCTCGAGCCACGGGACGACATTCCTCATCGAGGACCTGTTTTTCAACACTCCCGTCCGCAGGACCTTCCTCGGAAGCGAGACCTCGGAGTGCACCAAGATTCTCGACGTCGTGCTGAAAGCGGCCATCGCGCACCCCGAAATTCGATTTGACTACAAGGTCGGGGACAAGTCCGTGTTCATCGGGGTTCCCGGCGAACTGCGCAGCCGCCTTGCCGAAGCCATAGGTTCGGGAATCGCAAAGAAGCTCTTGCCCGTCGACTATACCGAAGCGGGAGTCCACGTAACGGGGTACATTTCCCCAACGACCGAAACGAACGGCAAACGCCACCACCAGTTCCTATTCCTGCGCAACCGGCCTATCGAAAGCAAGATGATTGCGAAGGCGGTCTCGCAGGCCTACGAGCCCTACGGAGCGCAGGTCAAGCCCGTTTCCGTCCTCTTCCTCGACATGCCCGATACGGATTTTGACGTGAACGTGCATCCCGCCAAGCGCGAAGTCCGATTTGCGAACCAGAACATCGTCTTCCTCGTCGTAAGCCACGCCATTCGCGACACGTTCCAAAAAGATTTGGAAGCCAACTCCCCGTTCATCGACCTGAGCGAAGAATTCAAGAGTGATGCCAAAAGCGAACAAACTTTGTCCACAACCGCGGCTGGCAGTCCGACGGACAGCGTCCCCCAAAAAGCGACACATTCGCAATACCAGATTCCGGCCTTTAGCGCAAGCCTGAACGAAAGAAAGAAGGCAAAATCCTACAATACGCGCGACGACGTGCAGGACCTGTTTTCTCAGCCCGAAGCAGGGAAAATCATTTCGCTTGAGCCCAGCGCCGGGAACGTCCCGCCTCCGGAACCGGAGCCTGCAGCATGGAATCCGCCGACGCTTTTCCAGATTGCGGACACCTACATCGCAGGCGAAGATAGCGACGGCCTTTTGATTATCGACCAACACGCCGCCCACACAAGAATCCTTTACGAGCAGGCGCTCGAAACCCTGCAAAACGGCAGTTCGCTCGACAGCCAGGAACTCCTGTTCCCCGAACTCATCGAACTTTCCAAAATCGAGAAACAGATTCTCCCTTCCGTAAACGACCAACTCCGGAAGCTCGGATTCTACGTGGAGCATTTCGGAGGCGACACCTACCAGATCCGCGCCATCCCGAGCGGGCTTCCGCTTTCGAGAGCGGTCAAGGCGGTCCACCAGTTTTTCGAAAGCTGCATAGACGAAGGCGACAAGGGCGACCCGCTCAAGATTCAGGATTCGATAGCCAAGGCCTGGGCCCGCACCAACGCCTATCAGGCAGGCGACAAGCTCAAGCCCGAAGAAATGGCAGCACTGATGGGGCAGCTGATGATTACGGAAAATCCCCTCAAGTCCCCTTACGGAGCGCCGACCCTCATGCGCATTACGCTAGAGGAGCTCGCCAAGAAATTCAGACATTAGTTTTTCGGGGGAGAGCCCTTTCGAGAGCCGTTCCCGAAGCCTGCTCGCAAGCGCCCGCGCATCTTGCCGAGCGCACGATTCCAGAGCATTTGCCACAGCCTGTGCCGAAGCCGAACGGTTCTCGTTTCGGCTGTCGAAATAAAGTTCCGGGACCTGCATGCCACCGGACAAAATGTTCGGCAAGGCAAAAAGATCCGTCTTCACGAAATGCTTCCCGACAAAGTATGTCAGCGAATCCAGGACGTCGCATACAACCTCCGGCGTTCCCGAAAGCGCGATTTCGAGGGACCCCGTCCCCGGGGCAGTCAAAGCAAGGGAGAAACGCGCAAAGAAAGTTCCACGTTCATCGGCCGATGACGGCGCCACCGCCACAGAAATCCGATCCTTGACATCGCCCGGGGCATATCGTAGAAGCATGCTTTCGAATGCCTTTGCCAGCGAAGGCCGCGACGCAAGTACAACCGCATTTCGATGCGGATGCTTCAGGAGCCAAAGCGACGCCGATGCAACAAACAGCGGCATGTTGCGCTGCGCCTGCCGTTTGCGGCTGCCCGGCAGCAGCAAGAGAGCGCCGTTGCGCTCTGCCGAAATCCTTCCCGTGAACGGGAATTCAAGGATTTCGGCACGGCAACCCTGCTGCGCGTAAAAGTCGCGTTCAAAATCAAAGAGTACCGCAAGTTTCGCATGGCGCAGTTTTTTCGCCCTGGACCGTTTCCAAGCCCACACCTGGGGCGGTGCCACATAGAGAACCGGTTTCCCGCATCGCTGCGCCACCCGGTTCAATTCCATATTGAATCCAGGATAGTCGATAGCGACAAGAGCAATGCAATCCTTGTCCAAAAGGGCTTCTGCAAGGCGATCGCGCATGCGACGCAAACGCACAAGGTGCGGGATCACATCGCCAAATCCAGAAACCGGGAGCAGCTCATAGTTCACAATCGGTTCAAGCCCTGCCGATTGCATGCGCACTCCCCCCGCACCCACCACGCGAAAGCCTAATTTCACCGTCTCACGAACTAACGGAGCTCCAAGCGAATCGCCCGAATCTTCGCCCGCGCAAAAAAGGACGTAGGCCATGGGTGTTCTCCATCAACGTCTAGATTTAGGAGATACCCAGAACTTGAGCACTCCCATGTCGTGAACGAGCCAGTTCATCAGTTCCTGCGAGTATTCAACGCGCTTCTTTCGCAGAACAATCACATGCTCATTGAGCGTTTCGGTTTCGACATGGAACACAAGTTCGCTACCGCCATTTTCTTCGAACGGTTCAAAGCGCTGCATGCCTTCTTCCAGTTTTTGAAGGAATTCCTCAGTCAGCATCAAGGAATCCAGGCTCACATGAACATACTTGACCATGCGTCCGCGGACATAGTCCAACTGGAAGACTTCCTCCACCGCAATCTGGAGTTCCTCTGTCAACTTGCGTTCCTTATCCCGCTTGTATTCCAGCAAACCCTTGACCAGAATACGGTCATCCCCAGAAATCTTGTCGCGGAAACGTTCCCAGTCGTCTTTCTTGAAGAACAGCTCGACTTCGCTGTGGAAGTCACGGATAACGCCGATACCGATGGCACCGCCACGTTTTGTGTCGATAGACTTCATCGAGGTGACTACGCCACCCACGATAACCGTACTCCCCACCTTGCGTTTCAGTTCGTCATACGCAAGCGAAGATGTCGTAAATCCCTGAAGTTCAGGGCGGAACTCGTTGAGCGGATGCCCCGAAAGGAACAGGCCCAGCACCTCGCGTTCCTTGTTGAGC
The DNA here is from genome assembly GCF_002374005.1 of Fibrobacter sp. UBA3629. Lineage (NCBI taxonomy): Bacteria > Pseudomonadati > Fibrobacterota > Fibrobacteria > Fibrobacterales > Fibrobacteraceae > Fibrobacter > Fibrobacter sp. UBA3629. The sequence goes on from NZ_DFLC01000040.1 coordinate 55,722, forward strand.
ATTTCCATATCGCCCCACGGCTCGGCATCTTCCAGAACCTCGGCCGTATTCGCCATGGATGCGCCTGCCCCGCCCAAATCAAACAGGGACATCTGCCCCACGGACTTGTCCTGCTGGTATTTAGCAGCCACCTCGATGGCGCGGTCCACTGTCGCCATGAGCACCGCGCGATTTCCCGGAAGGCAATCGAGAGCGCCCGCCATAATGAGGCATTCCAGGACCTTCTTACTCAGCGGAGGATGTTTCTCCTTGAAGCTGCCCTGATATTCGGCCACGCGCTTGCAAAAATCAAAAATATCCTTGTAAGGGCCGTGTTTCTCGCGTTCGGCCACCACATCCTCGACAACGGCGATACCCACGTTCCGGATTCCGCCCAGACCATAGAGAATATTGCCATCCTTGTCGGCCGAGAACACGCCGAGAGAGACGTTGATATTCGGGGAAAGCACCGGCACACCGATGCGCTTACATTCCTGGATGATGGTGACGATGTCTTCCGTCTTGCCCATCTTGGATGTCATGGAAGCGGCCATGTATTCAGGGCCATAGTTCGCCTTGAGATACGCAGTCTGATAAGCCACGTACGCATAGGCGGCCGCATGGCTCTTGTTGAACGCATATCCGCAGAACGGGAGCACGGCATCCCACACCTTCTGAATCAGAGCCTTGTCGTAGCCCTTGTCGATACACTTCTGGAAGAACTCCGGCTGGAGCTTTTCCATCTTTTCGGGCATCTTCTTCGCCATGATACGGCGGATGTTGTCAGCGCCGCCCAGCGTGTAGCCGCCCAGCACCTGAGCAAGCTGCATCACCTGTTCCTGATAGACGATAACGCCGTAGGTTTCCGAAAGGATGGGGTTCAAGTCCGGATGGTAGCAGTCAATCTCTTCGTTGCCCAGCTTGCGCGCAATGAAGTGCGGAATCTGGTCAATCGGGCCCGGACGGTAAAGTGCGTTCATGGCGATAAGGTCGCCAATACGGTTCGGCTTCAGTTCGCGCAAATACTTCTGCATACCCGGAGATTCGAACTGGAACACCGTGGTCGTCATGCCCTTGCCCAAAAGGTCGAACGTCTTCTTGTCATCGAGAGGGATATGCCCCATGTCCAGGTCGATGCCACGATTCTTCTTGATCATGTTCACCGCATCCTGGATGATGGACAAGTTAATCAGGCCGAGGAAGTCCATCTTCAAGAGGCCAATCGTCTCGGAATAATGCTTGTCGTACATCACCACCGGGGTATCGGCGGGGGCCGCCCGGTAAAGCGGGGCAAGGTTGTAAATGGGGGTCGGCGTAATCACCACGCCGCATGCATGTACGCCCGTCTGGCGCGGCAAATCCTCAAGTCGGAGCGCGATACTCCAGAGTTCCTGGTAGCGCGAATTGCCCTCGACCAACGCCCGAAGCGGTTCCGGGCTATAGTCCGGAGCAACCGGGTTCCCTTTCTTGTCGAGGCCCGTCCAGGCATCGTTGAGGCTAAAGTTGAGCACGCGCTGCGGGAAACAGGCGATAATCTGGTCGGCTTCCGTATAATGGATATCCAGGACTCGCGCCACATCCTTGATGACCTGCTTGGACTTGAGCATGCCGTAGGTAATAATCTGGCCCACACAGTCGGCACCGTACTTGCGCGTCACATAATCGATGACACGTCCACGGTCACGGTCAGCAATGTCCGTATCGATATCGGGCATGGACACGCGTTCGGGGTTCAGGAATCTCTCGAAAAGGAGGCCGAACTTGAGCGGGTCGATATCGGTAATGCCGATGATGTAGGTGACGAGCGAACCCGCCGCAGATCCACGCCCCGGTCCCACAGGAATTCCGTGTTCGCGCGACCAGTTGATAAAGTCCCACACGATGAGCAGGTAACCCGCAACGTTCATGTTGCGGATACAGTTCAGTTCCTTGTACATGCGCTGGCCCACTTCGGTCTCGTGCGTCGGGAACTTGAAATCCTCATCGGGGAAACGCCACTTGAGGCGCTCGTTGCAGAGGTGGATGATGTAGATGTCGGAATCGGAGCCCGGCTTGCAATCCTTGGCCGTAGCCTTCGCGATGGCGGCCCGGTCCTCGTCGGTGAGGCTTTCCGCATCCTTCTCGTTTTTCTCGCAATACTTTTTGAGCTGCTTTTCGTAGAAGGTGGGGTATTCCGCATCGTATTCGGCCTTCATGATGGCCTTGATTTCCTGGTATTCTTCCGAGGCCAGGAATTCCTTCGGAATTTCGAATCGGGGCCAAAAGTCGTCGCCGATACCCGTCACCACCTCGAAATTGCAGCGTTCCGCAATGGAAACCGTATTCTCGATGGCTCCTGGAATATGGCCGAAGAGTTCGCGCATCTCGGCTTCGGTGCGGAAATAGAACTTGTCGCTCGGAAAGCGCTTGTCTTCAAACGTCTTGAGCTTTTCGGTCAGGGCGATACAGCGGAGCGCCTTGTGCGCCTGAGCATCCTGCTGCTTGATGTAATGGACATCGCCCACGGCAACGATTCCGCGGCCAAGTTCCTCGGCCAGCCGCACGTTGAAATCGTTCACGCGCCCCTGCAGTTCGATTCCGTTGTTGCAAACCGAAAGGTAGAGGTGGTCTCGATCAAAAATCTTGTCGAGTTCGAACATGAAGTCGCGAGCAGGAGTTTCGCGGGCCGCCGCAACGTTCTGTCCATAACGGCTAAAGTAGTCTCCAGCAATAGCTATGAGGCCCGCCTTGTGTTCGGCGACGACGCTCAAAGGGACAGACGGAATCTCCGCCCAACGGTCCGATTCCTCATAACGGAAACTGACGATACGAAGCAGATTGTAATAGCCTTCCTTGTTCTCCACCAGGAGCGTCAGGCGTTCGTAAGTGGTCGTATCCTTCTGCGTCGAACCGGGAGAATCGACATAGACATGGCACCCCAGCACCGTCTTGATGGGCGGGAGCCCCTTTTCCTTGCGCTTCTTGTTCAGGGCCTTCCCGCGTTCCTGGAATTCCAGGATACCAAACATCGCGCCATGATCCGTCAACGCGACAGCCGGAGCGTTATCGGCCGCTGCGGCAGCAAAAATATCATCTAAGCGGGCGGACGACTGTAAAATCGAGAACTCGGAATGTACTTGGAGATGAACAAAAGCCATACCCGCAATTTAACAAAAAAGCACTTACAGGAACTCCTTCAAAATATCCCTTCATCAAAAATTGTATTTTTTACAACATGAAACGCGCACTTATTACAGGCATTACCGGCCAGGACGGTTCGTACCTGGCAGAATTTCTTCTCGAGAAGGGTTACGAAGTTTATGGGCTCGTCCGCCGCAAAAGCAAGCTCGACTTCAACAACGCCGAACACCTCAAGGGCAAAGTCACCTTCATCTTCGGCGACATGACCGACTCCGCATCGCTTTTGCGTGCCATGGAAATCGCGAAACCCGACGAGATATACAACCTCGCCGCGCAGTCCTTCGTGACCACCTCCTGGGAAACCCCGCTCTCCACCGCCGATATCAACGCCATCGGCGTCACGAAACTTTTGGAAGCGGTCCGCCTCGTGAAGCCCGACACCCGCGTTTACCAGGCATCGACCAGCGAGATGTTCGGCAAGGTGCAGGCTATCCCGCAGAACGAGACTACGCCTTTCTACCCGCGCAGCCCTTATGGAGTTTCCAAGCTCTACGGGCACTGGATTATCAAGAACTACCGCGAGAGCTACGGCATGTTCGCCTGCTCCGGCATCCTCTTCAACCACGAATCTGAACGCCGCGGCGCCGAATTCGTGACCCGAAAGATTACCATCGCTGTCGCAAAGATCAAGGCAGGCAAGCAGGACGTGCTTGAACTCGGGAACATGGACGCAAGCCGCGACTGGGGTCATAGCGCCGACTACGTGCGCGCCATGTGGCTCATGCTGCAGCAGCCCGAGGCCGACGACTTCGTGGTCGCCACCGGCAAGACGCATACCGTCCGCGAGTTCGTAACGCTCGCCTTCAAGGCCGCCGGAATGGAAATCGAATTCCACGGCAAGGGCGTCGACGAATACGCGACCCTCAAGGGTACCGACAAGGTAGTCGTGAAGGTGAACCCGCAGTTCTTCCGCCCCGCCGAAGTGGACCTGCTCATCGGCGACGCAAGCAAGGCGAAGAAGGTCCTTGGCTGGGAACCGCAAATCAGCTACGAAGAACTCGCGAAGCGCATGGTCGAAAGCGACATCAAGCTCCTTGCCGAAGGAAAGATTTGATGAAAGTCGTCATCGTCGGTGCAGCCGGATTCGTAGGCAAGTACCTTACCCGCGAGCTTGAAGCCGCAGGGCATAGCGTGGTGACCGCGGATCTCCCCGAGGTGAACCTGCAGAACGCGCCCCAGGTGGAAGCGCTCATTGAAGGAGCGAAACCCGACGCCATCGTGAATCTCGCCGCCATCAGTTCGGTAGGGGCCTCCTGGAAGTGCCCCGCCGATACCATCAGCGTGAACGTGAACGGAACGCTCAACCTGCTGGAAGCTATCCGCAAGCATGCGCCGCACGCAAAGACGCTTTTAATCGGGAGCGCCGAGGAATACGCCATTCCCGAAGGGAACAAGGCGCTCAAGGAAACGGACCCGCTCGAAGCGAGCAACCCCTACGGCATCTCGAAGATTGCGCAAGAAAACTTCGCACAGCTCTACCGCAAGAAATACGGCATGCAAATCGTGTGCACGCGCTCCTTCAACCACACCGGAGTCGGGCAGACGACAACGTTTGCGCTCCCGAGTTTCGTGAAGCAGGTCGCCGAAATCGACAAGTCGGGAAAGCCCGGCAAGATTCTCGTGGGGAACCTGAGCGCCTGGCGCGATTTCTCCGATGTGGAAGACGTCGTACATGTCTACCGCATGCTGCTCGAAAACGAAAACGAGTTCGACACCTACAACGTGGGCTCCGGAATCGCAAACAGGATCGAAGATTTGCTGAAAGACGTGATTCTAAAATTCACGCCTGCCGAAATTGAAATCGTCGTGGACCCCGAGAAGGTGCGCCCGGTAGAAACTCCATACCTGTGCGCCGACAACACCCGCATAAAGAAGTATTGGAAAGGCACCGACATACGCACGACCCTCAAGAAGATGTTTGACCACTTCAGGGCAGAGGCATAGGACTTGCATGGGTAACGCCCCGAAAATCGCGATAGACGCCCGCATGGTGAGTAGGTCCGGTATAGGCACCTGCATCCAACACTGGCTTCGCGACGTGGGCTACAGCGTAGCGCTCGGCGACCCGAAGGACCTCGATGCCTACGGCGAAGTGCCCACGCACATTCCATTCATCAGCGGCATCTACGGCTACAAGGAACAGCTCAAGTTCCCCTACTGCAAGTTGCGCAAGCAAAAGCCCGACGTTTTGCACATCCCGCACTGCAACGTACCGCTCTTTTACCGCGGGAAGATGATGGTGACGGTCCACGACCTCACCCACCTTGTGCACCCCGAGTTCTTGCCGATGAAGGTAGTGCACCTGTATTTCAAGTTCATCTTCTGGTTCATCTGCAAGCGCGCGAACCGCATTCTCGCGGATTCCGAAAGCACCAAGCGCGACCTTCTGCGGTTCTACAAGGCAGACGAATCGAAAATAACTGTTGTCCCGCTGGGTTACGGGAAGGAATTCGTCCGCAAGCCCAAGGAAGAATTTGAATACCTGTACGAGAAATTCAATATCCCGCGCGACAAGAAGATTCTTTTGTACGTCGGGAACTTGCTCCCCCACAAGAACCTGAACATGCTCCTGAAAGGTTTCGCCCGCATGCAGGGGAAAGAGAATTGCAGGCTCGTGCTTGTCGGCAAGGCATTCAGTGGCCGCACGCAGGACACCCGCGAAAAAGAACTTGGACTAGAAGGCCTCACAATACACGCCGGCATGGTCAGCCAGGAAGACCTCGTGAACTTCTACAACTTGGCCGACCTGTTCGTGCTGCCCTCGCTCTACGAAGGTTTCGGGCTCCCCGTACTCGAAGCATTCGCCTGCGGCACTCCCGTCGCCTGTTCCAACACGTCGTCACTCCCCGAAGTCGGCGGGAGCGTCGCAAAATACTTCGACCCGAAGGATGCCGAAAGCATTGCCCGCACATTGGAAAATTCCATCGACGACAAGGGCAAATACGATGGCGAAATCGATGCCTGGGTAAGCAAGTTCACGTGGGAATCGAGTGCCAGGCAAATTCGCGAAATTGCTACAGAGCTCGCCGCAGAAAAAGGTTAAGGGATGCAGCAGGGTTCGGCAAAAAAAATCCTTTCGAGCGTATTGAAGGCGGCCATCAGTATCGGTGGCCTCGCCTACATATTCTACAAGGTCCCGTTTGCCGATGTAAGCAACCACTGGACAGCGCAGGCACTCCCGTGGATTGGCGTCATCCTCTTCTGCACGCTGTTCAGCATGTTCATCCAGGCGAACCGCTGGCGCGGGCTTTTACTCGAAGAAGGCAAGAAAATCAGGTTCCGCACGTTCTACGCCTACATCGCGCTCGGATATTTTTTCAACAACCTGCTCCCCAGCGGATTCGGCGGGGATGCGGTCAAGACCATCGCATTCGGAAAGCGATTCGGGAACATGGCGAACTCGGTCGCGGCAGTCGCCATCTCTCGCGTGATGGGTCTCATCGCGATGTTCATCTGCTTCTTTGTAACACTCCCGTTCGTTATCGCCCGTTACGACATTCCCGCCATGTATACGGGCGCCGTATGTGCAGTCGCTCTCGTTTCCGTCCTCATCATTGTCGGCGGGCTATTTTCGGATAAAATAAGAATCCCTAAAAAAATCGCAGGGCGCATCCCGTTCCTGACAAAGTTGCAGGACGCCTTCTCCATTTACCGCAATTACAAAAAGGCGTTCTTCCTTTCGGGACTAGATTCTATCTGGCTGCAGATTTCGTCCATCGCCATCCATTACGCATACTTCCAGGCGGTAGGCGTTCCGGTAGATATCGCGACCATCACGGTGTTCATGACAATCACCATCACGGTTTCGATGCTCCCGATTTCAATAAACGGCATCGGTATCCGCGAAGGCGTAAATGTTAGTTTATTCACAGGCCTGCTCGGCATCCCCGCCGACATCGTCCTTGCCGCAGCACTCCTCGGATACATCCCCATGGTATTCCAGGCCGTGCAGGGGGCCGTGGTTTTCGGAGCCCTCGGGAAGCGAAAATAGACGCTTTATCTCCCAAAACTTGTTCTTAAACACCTTTTTCTGACGAAAAATAAGTTTTTTGTTCTCTTCACCTCCTTTTTTCTTATTTTTCTTTACAAACAAAAAAGGATGGACAACATGAAGTTATTGAAAAAAGCCTCCATATTCACATTCTGCACCCTGGCATATTTGACCGGGTGTTCCACCAACGATGATTCATCGCCCATAAGATCCAGGGATGATTCTTCAATCGAAGAACCCCAAGAAACCAACGTGGATGTCGTTGTCGGCTGCGAAGAAATCACGGACGAAGCGGACAAGGCCAAAATCGAAAAAATCAAGAGCGACCTTACCGATGTCTACTCCACCTTCGGGGATGGCGACCTGAGCAAGGCGCAAGAAATGAGCGCCGCGACAAAGTCCTCCATCGAGGCAATCCTCAAGAAGTATCCCGGTAACTGCGAAGCGCAGCTCGCCTACACGGCATCCATCATCTCGGATATCGCGAACAACAAGAAAATCAACAACCTGGTCGATACGCTGCTCGCCCGCACGGGTAAGCCCGGCGCATCGCTCTTCTCGCGCGACATGATGGGTTCTTCCGAGGTTTCCTTCAATCTCGCCTTCCATTCCACCGACGAACTTCGCGGCATTTTGGTAAGCGACGTTCAATCCACCATCGCAACCGCCATTCCGTCGCTGGATTCCTCCATCCGCTACATGACGAACATCGCAAACGACGACGCGTTCACCTGCACCTACACCATCGACGAGCGCGATGTTGAACTTGACCGCGGTGAATTCGCCCCGGTACTTGCCGCGTTGTACGCCGCCAAGGCGACACTCACGGCAGTTGTCAGCATTAACCTCGACATCGACGAGAACGGCAAATACGACTGGATTGATTCCCTTATGGAATTAGGCGCCAAGGTAAACTACTACGACAACCACGGTATCGAGCGCCTGTTCAAGTTTATCGGGAAAGACAGCAAGTTCACCTCTGTCCATGATTCCTGGAAAAAAGAATACAAGAACATCCCGAACATGATAGACAGCGCGATTAGCTACGTGCAGTTCGGCCTGCAGTACGGACTCGAAGAAGCAAAGAACGGCCTCAAGACCCAGGAAAACGACCTCTACATCGTGGGTGACGGCGAAGAAGCCGACCTGAGTACCGCCGACGCCCAGAAGATTATCGATTCCCTGAGCACCATCAAGACCCAGCTCCGTACCGGCTTCGACATCCCCTACGCCGAAGGCAAGACCATCAAGATCGCGCCCTACAAGTGGTTTGAAAACACCGACGGTATCCAGAAGTTCCTGCCGTACCACGTGGTGAACGACAAGTCCGAATGGGTGAACCCGGACGGCGGTTTCTACTGGTCCGAAGACCTGGAATACCATGCTTACGCCCAGAGGTTCATGCAGGGTTACGTGGCCCAGGAATACTACAAGTTCAACCCCAACATTGAAAGCAACCAAGTCAGCGGATGGGAAGACGACGAGACCTCGGGAACAATCTTCATGGATGTCTACGAACCTGAACGTATCGAAGCAGAAATCGGCTACGTTGCTGACGGTTGCAAGATCAAGTTCGTCGTCAACAGCTACGTGGAAGGCGACCCCTGGGCCATGATTAATAGCGACGAGCCAATAACAAAAACCGAATGGAAGATTCCTGACGTGACGCTCCCCGCAGGAATGTGCAAGGACGACAAGGGCACCATCAAGTACGCCGTCGCCTTCTACGAGAACGAGGTTCCCAACTTCGGGTACTTTACCGACAAGGACGGCAACAAGACCGAGACTATCCAGGGCCTCCTCAACGGCAAGATGGTCGATTCCGAAATCGAGAAGTACACCTTCGAAGACCTCCGCAAGTTCATCATCTTCCCCGATGTCACGTTCGGTGGCATTTTCCCCGACATGACCGTAGACTCCTTCTGGGATGAATTCATCAAGGGCGCCATCGACGACGACTTCGACGAATACTACGAAGATGAAGAAGACTGGGACGAACAAGAAAACGAATTCGCCATTGATTAATCAACAGTGAAAGCAATCTTCAAATCACTATGCGCCATAGGCTTGACAAGTCTCCTTGCAACGCCATTGGCGTATGGTGAAACAAAAGGCCTCGCCCACTGCGGCGGGCTTTTTTTGCTGGATACCGATACCAAAGAACTGAGCGGTACTTTCTGCAATGTCGCGGACACGGCACATTCCGACAAGTATTCCGTTTTCGCCTCGTTTTCGCATTACCGCATAGACGGGCTCTGGAAAGACGGCTGGGAACTTTCTTTAAGCAGCAACCGCACGCTCGGTTCGGCGGGTATCCAGGCCGACTTTCGGAACATTACTTTCTCCGTAGCGGCAAGTGGCCTGCCGGCGCTAAAATCAAGCGTCACCATACACACTGCGGATTCTTCGCTGTACGCGACAGCACTTGTCGAGCGCGGAGCTCCGGACCTTGCGACCATCCACTGGGAATCCGAAAACGAAAACGACGAGGTCCACCTGATCGAAGGCGACTGGAATTCGCAATACCTGCGCAAGGGATTTACAGCCGGAGCAAGGTTTGCAGGCAACGAACTTGCCGCAGGCCTGCAGCACATCGGCACGACTCCGTACAACGCAAAGCGGGAATACTTTATCAAGGATTCCTCGCGCATCTGGCTCTGGAACGCCCAATACGCGCACCATTTCGAAACGAGCAAGCTCGATTTCTACTATGCGGGAATTTCTGCCGACGTGAACATTTTCGGGAACACCTGGCGCGACAACAGCACCAAGCGTTTCATGTTCGTCCCGCTAGACGCAAGCCTGCATTACGGCAGTATTCAGTGGGAAAAGGAGACCTTCGGGCTCGATGCACGCGGCATCAAGGCCGATATTCACATGGAGCGGAACAAGAAACGGTTCTTCGAGACGTTCGCCCCGAACCGCCTGCTTCCCGTGTCCATCATGCAGACGCTTTCGTTCTCATTCTTGCAGAAGAACTTCCTGGTGGATGCAGACATCGACCTTTCCGCAGTTACGCTGGGAGGGCACGTTAACCCGCAATTCGAAATCACGACGCACACGAAGGTTTCCCCGCGTATCGACTTGCACGGATACTACACCTACGACGAAATCGAGGTCGACAAGACATCTTCGACAACATCTTTCATTGGCTACAGCGCGCAGAATGAATCCTGGTCGTGGATGCTCGAGAGCTACGGGCTCGTCGCCGGGCTCGGGATTACGCTGGAGCGCGAAACCCAGGGAATTCTCCGCAATCTTTCGCTTTTCGCCAGCGCGACGCAAATCGTCCCGTTCAAGACGGACTATACCGAGCGCACGGAAACTCCATCTGACAAAAACAAAAACGCCGGACTTGAATCCGGCAAGATTTTCCGAAATGGGTTTGCCGCCCACTTCGGCGCATCAATCAGTTTCTAGGGTTTTAACCCCAGACTTCGGTCTTGAGCTCGCGACCCCACATGTCCTTGAGCACGTCTTCGACTTTTTTGCCTTCGAAGAGGAGCGCGTGGACGGAGTTCACGATAGGCATCTCGACACCGAGCTTGTCGGCGAGCGCCTTGGTGCTCTTGCAGGTGGGCACGCCTTCGGCCACCATCTTCATGCCGGCGAGAACCTGCTCGATGGTTTCGCCACGCCCGATGTGTTCACCCACGTAGCGGTTGCGGCTATGCTGCGAGAGGCAGGTCACGATGAGGTCGCCCATGCCGGCGAGGCCCGCAAACGTTTCGGACTTTGCACCGAGAGCCTTGCCCAGGCGGCACATTTCGGCCTGGCCGCGGGTAAGGAGGGCTGCACGCGTGTTGTCGCCAATCTTGTACTTGCCGCTCGCCTCGAGCCCGTAGAGCACGCCAGAGGCAATTGCAATCACGTTCTTCACAGAACCGCAGAGTTCCACGCCCACGATGTCGGTAGAACTGTAAACGCGCAGGTAAGAGCAGCTCATCACCTTCTGCACGAGCTTCGCGGATTCCTCGTTCACGCAGGCGGCCACAATCGCGGTAAGGATATGGCGGCTCACTTCTTCGGCATGCGAAGGCCCGCTGAAGGCGACCATCTTGTCGTCGGTGAGCCACGGCACGTTCGAGAGCAGCACTTCGCTCATCAGCTGGTTCGTACCTTCGAGAATGCCCTTGGTAGCGCAGACAACGATGGGTTCCTTGCCCTTCGCCGGAGTCCACTTGCCCAGGTTCTTCGCGACTCCACCCATGAACTGCGACGGCACCACGATAAGCACCATGTCGCAACCATCGAGAGCGGCATTCATGTCGGTCGTGTACTTGAAATCCGCCGGGAAGATTACGCCGGGGAGTTTGTCCTTGTACTGATGCTCCGTCGAAAGCAGATCGACTTCGGCCTGCGAGTTTGTCCAGAACGAAACTTCGCACTTATTTTCATAGACCACCTGACCGAGAGTCAGGCCCCAACCACCAGTTCCAAGTACAGTTACTTTCATGATAAAAATCCTTTTTTCAACAATCTACAATATTTATGCCTTCGGAGTCTTGCGCTTGCTGCCAAAACCGTTCTCGGTGCCGTTCAAAAGGCGCTTGATGTTCGATTTGTGCTTCACAATCACGAAAAACGCCACCAGAAGGCAGGTAATCATGAGCCCGAGGTTGATATCGTCGGGCGGGAAGGGCAACTTGAGGAAGCCCATCACGGCAAAAACGCCGAGCGCGACGCACGCGCCGATGCTACCTACCGAAACATACTTCGTGCTGAACGTGAGCACCACCCAAACGCCGAGGCAAGAAAGCGCCGTAATCGGGCAGAGCGCGAGGAACACGCCGAGCGCCGCAAGCACGCCCTTGCCACCGCGGAAACCCGCGAAGCAGGTGAAGCTGTGGCCAAGAATCACGAGGATACCCGCGACAAGCGGAACCCAGTGGGAATAGTCCGCACCACCGGCAGCGACCTGGGATTCGCACATGCGCATGGCAATCCACGGGCCGAAGAAGCCCTTGAGCAAGTCCATGAATACCACAGGGAGCGCCGGCTTCCAGCCGAGCACACGGAACGTATTGGTGAGGCCCGCATTCTTGGAGCCGTAATCCCTAATGTCGAACGACTTTCCCTTTGCGAGCTTTGCTATCCATATGGCGCTGGGGATCGACCCCAGCAAGTACGCTATTGGAAGACTCAGTAAACTGTTCAAGTTCTTCATCCTTTCTGAGGGTTAACTTCTGGTCAAAATTCAGGCGCAGGGGCGCACCCTGCAGCTGGAATTCCTCGTAAAACTTCTTGAGCAAGTAACGCTTGTACGATTCGTCTACCAGTTCGGGCGTGCGCGTCTCGATAGCGATGACGGGCGGTTCCACCATCACCTGGCAAGCGCGGGTAAGCGACACCACGCGGGCGTTGTGGCTCGGGGGCGCCTTCTCTTGCAAGAAGTTCGCAAACGATTCTGCCACGCGGTCACGGCCAAGCACACGGCGGCAGTTGGCATACACCGTCTGGATGGCCTGCACAATACGGTTCACGCGCTGGCCTTCCTTGGCGCTTGCAGAAATAATCGGCACATACTCGAGCATCGGCTCGCGTTCTAGCATTTCCTTCACCATGCGGTCGAAGGACTTTTCCGTCTTGTCCGGGTAGATATCCCACTTGTTGAGCACGAGCACCAGGCCCTTGCCCGCCTTGCGGATTTCGGTAATGATGCGGAAATCCTGCACCTCGAGCCCGCGCGTGCAATCGACCATCAGTACCGAGAGGTCGGAGCGGCGGATGCTTTCGAGCGTGCGCATGTTGCTGAAGATTTCGACTTCGTCCTCGACCTTCGCCTTCTTGCGGAGGCCCGCCGTATCGGTCACCACGAACTTCTGACCATCGACAACAAAATCGCAGTCGATGGAATCGCGGGTCGTACCCGGAATGTCAGAGACCACCGCGCGGTCTTCGTTCAGCAGGCGGTTCAACAGCGTGCTCTTGCCCGCGTTCGGGCGGCCGAGAATCGCGAAACGGATGGGGCGTTCTTCCTTGCGCTCGCCACGCACCGGCGTCGGGAGAATCGAGACAACCTCGTCGAGGAGCGAGAGGCAGGCATAGCCCGTAAGCGCACTGATGGTGCGGGGCTGACCAAAACCGAGCTTCAGGAACTCGTAGCTTTCCTGTCGGTCGCCCTGCTGCTCGCTCTTGTTCGCCACAAGGATCACCTTCTTGTCGAGCTTGCGGATAAGGCGCGCGAACTGCTGGTCGAGCTTGGTAATGCCCACGCGGACATCCACCATGAAGAGCACGAGGTCGGATTCCTCGACCGCATTGAAAATCTGCGCACGGACGCTATCGGCCAGCACGTCGATGGAATCGTCGGGCAAGAATCCGCCCGTATCGACCACCGTGAACTCGTGGCCCTTGTAGTTCGCCGTCTGGTAATGCCTATCGCGGGTAACGCCGTCACGGTCAGAAACGACAGCGGCACGCCGCCCCAGGATGCGGTTGAAAAGCGAGGACTTGCCCACGTTCGGGCGTCCGATAATGCACACGACTGGTAATTTCATCGTGTGTAAATATAGAAAAATGGCGGCTAGATATTAGAACGAAGCAATTTGCTCGGCAGTGTAGCAAGCCCTACGGACATTTCTTGAAGATCCTTGCCGATGTACTCGTACAAATATACAGTTCAAGCACCCTGTTCGTGAACGACGCTTAAAATGTAGTCAATCAACATCCGCCTAGAGGTTGATGACGAAATTTGCTTTCGCATCACGGTTTTGGTATCCAAAAGAAATCCGTAGATTTTTCTATAGCCTTCCGTGGCTTGCGTATTCCAATCGGCTTCGGCGTAACCGATGTATTTGATGCCGTTGCCGTCCGGCACATTTCCCGGTAAAATAAATACGTTGAAAATCTTGTCTGGATCAAACTTGTATTTTTCCGGGCATTTATTCGTAGGTCGTGTTCGTGACTTGTCTATAAATTCAGCGTAAGTGATTTGCTTTTGTATGGAATCCGTTCCGGGGATAGAGCCATGGTCTGCGACAGAAACCTGCGAATTATCTTCGGACACATCTGCGCCGTCAATTTTCATCGCTGCGTACGAATAGTATTTAGAATCAAGAATAAAACAACGCTTAACCCCTGTGCTATCGTCAATCATTATCGTGTCGGGCCGGAGAGGTGCATTGCATTTCAACCTTTCTCCGCTCGACCACACCCACCTTGATTTAGGATAGTAGAATCTTTCCATTTCCGAGCGGCTCACCGTTCCATACACTTCGTTAACCATGCTTTCCCATACCGTATGGAAAGAATTTGTCCCGTAAGTTGCAGAACTTATTGTGTCTTCGCTGTCGAAATTCTGGATAACGTTTTTCATGTGAACGAAGAGTTCGGCGTTCTGCTCTAGATGGGTTTCCGAAATTTTTGAGTCCAGAAAACTGACGTAATAGGCCCTGTTCTTCTTGACATCCGCTTCGTTAATAAGTCCTTGATCCGGCATCGCCGCCGTATAGAGGAATCCCAATAGTTCAAATGACTTGTAAACGCAATACTTGTGCAGTTCCGTAATGAGGCGGTCCTGCTTTATGCGGCTCTTGTGGACGATAAAATCAAGGAACGCGATGCCGCGTTCAGAAACAATCGGCTTGATTCTTTTGATGGTGCCGCTCCAGGAAATTTTCCCGGGCAGGCCATCGCCCATGATTTTTTCTTTTTCGGTGTAATAGGAACCGCGATTAAGGAAGTCTTCTATCAGGAACAGGATGCTGCCAATAGGGAAATCGTGACGCAGGTCGTTCTTGTTTATGCGGCAAACCCGTTCGCCCTGCAATTTTTCGCAGTCGCTAATTTTACGAACTAGTAAAAGAATTTCGGAACGAAGGGTTGGCGTGATTTCGACGTTATCACTTGATGTAATCGAGAAACCCATAGGGAACGTCACGCATCTGGCATCAGGCGTGATATTCAAGCCGACAAAGTCCGAACCCTTTTCGGCGACAGTGATTCGCAATCCGTTCATTTACTCGTGGTTCTTTATTTCATCGTTGGCGTTTTTCAGCGATTGAGCAAAATCTTCAACAAACACCTTGTCGAACGCATCTGTACCTGTAAAATTCTCCACTACGCCGCTCAAGTTTTCGGATTTGAAAATTTTTCCGGTATCGCGCTTGAAAACATCTGCCCACAGGTATTTCAAGACCTTGTTTGCAAACTTTTTCCCATCGATTTTTTCGCCTTCGGCTTCAATAAAGAACAGTCCCAACTGCTTGTCATCGGCATTGAAAAAGTCTCCATCGGAGATTTCGCTATTTATCGCTTTGCGGAAAGTTTCCCAACGAATATCAGTATCGCCGATTTTAGACTTAGCTTGATTCTTATGGTCTTCATCATTCCATTTGCAGATATTCGGAACAAGTTCCATATCCCAACGGCGCTGGAATGCGTTATCGAGCGTAAACACATTCTGGTCGCTGGTATTCATCGTTGCGTAGATGGAAAGGTTTGGCGGGAGGCGCAGCCCCGTGCTAGACGAGAAATGGATTCCTGAAACATCAATTGATTTTGTATCGAGTTCATCATCGCCTTTTACGTCACGGATGTAAGCGTTGACATCAGCATTCATGACGAAATATTCGCTCCAGCCTTTTCCGTAATGATTTTCGAAACCATCTGTCCCGACAGGTTCCTTTGATGTATCTCCATTTTTCAGACGGTCCAGAAGTTGGAATACATCGCCAAAAATGGCTGCGGCATTTCCGCGGTTGATTTCTTCAATAACGAGGTAGAACGGTCTGCTCGGATTGTGCAAAGCCTGCTTCAAAATCTTTGCAAAAGGTCCCGGTTTGAACTTGTACTCCACAACGGATTTTCCCTGAGAGTCCTCATGAACTTCGGGAAGGATTTGACCGATAAAGTCGGCGTTGGTGTATTCGGGGTGGAATGTGGTGCGGACGACTTGATTTTCTTCGCTGAATGTCGGGTCTTTAACCTTTTCATCCTTCAGCATTGTGGTAATCGTATGGCTCTTTCCGCACCCCGGAACACCATAATAGATAATTTGGGTGGGGGTGAAATTTGGAATCGGCAATGTCTGATGACTATTTTCTAATTTATTTAGATTGTCTACAATATGATTCGCTGAATTTTCATTCACATCAGCCGTTCCATGATAAGCGACTTTGACATCGTTATCTTTTTCTGCACACTCGAAAACCTTTATCGTTTTGGATATTTCGCCATTATATGTTGTTGGAATGCGATTATCTGTATTATGCTCATTAGCCCATTTTATAATTTCTGCGGGAGAGGCTTTGATTTGCTTAAGTACTTTTGAGTATTTAAATCCAAAATAATGTACCCCAGGGTATCCATTTTCCACCCATTCTTGACGCAAAATTGTTGCCATTTTCTGAATTATTTGCTCGTTATTTAATCCATGAACAAATGATTCGTCAAAAATTGGAAATTCCAAATATTTCTGAAAATCGTATTTTTCGCGCTCTTTGATTTCCCACGAAGCCCAATCAGTCCATTCAGTTTCTGGCAACCTAAGGCTTTTCCACTGTTCTTTATTATAATTAGAATCTGCATCTACGCAATAGAAATTTAGGGTATCAAAATGGTCTACAAAAAGACCATAACATGTAAGCCTAGTGTTAAAATGTTTCTGAATTCGTTCAAAAGAATCTGAATTTTTGGTTGATAGTCCAACACTTGTATGAGGTGAATACTTTATGGAACGTCTTCCAAAATGAAACTTATTCTCGTCCTGAATTTTTGTAAACAAAAGTATGATTGGTATGTCACGAAATGTTTTTACTTCATTTTCACAACGTACAACAATCGTGTCAAACCTACTTGCCAGCTGAATTTCTTGATTTTGCGAACTCTTATAAGATTCACTCGCCGTTACAAAAAATTTTTGTTTTCCCAAAATACACGACACCTCTGCCAATGGAATGGAATTAAAAAACATTCCCTTTAACAGATTTTCATACCCTTCGGCCTTAAAGTGATACGGAGGCAAGTCTCCACTTCCTTCGTGAGATTGCCCAAGAGCAGTTTCCCAAGACGGACATTCGCCATTCCTAGGCGTGAATATCAGCGATCCTTGATCCAATCTCATAATTGCCTCCAAATGTGAGCGATTAAAATTCCGACAATGTTTACGTCCCAGCCGTTGCCTGCTCTTTTAGACAACTGCGAATACGATTGTCCGTCAAAATTGATTTCGCAATTCTTTTTATCACGAGATATATCAAAACCCATCAGACGAAATTGCTCATGAACAGACATCTTTCGAACTATTTCCTTGCCTTTGTCTTTGCCAGACTTTTTGGGAGGTTCAATAACACGAAGACTATTATGTTCAGGCTGAGTAATTGTTATGCTGTACCCATCTTTCTTGATTTTCTTGTTATACACATCAAAACACAACGGCGTTTTTACGACAAAAGAATCAATGTGATGTTTCACCTTCAAATGAGCAATTTGATCATCCGACAGATAAAGAAATTTCTCAGGGGAATTGTCTAAGAAATCTGCCATTTTCAAATCACTTTGGATTTCTGGAGGCTTTATTTCAAAGTTTTCTGGTAGTCCTCCTAACCGAGCGAACATCCAAAGGCGCTCTCTATTTTGCGGAACCCCATAATCCTTCGAGTTCAGAACAACCTTTGCCAATGTGTTTTCTTCCGTCGTGCCATATCCCATTTCAATCAAGTCTTTTACAAGTTGATCATGGATGGGCTTAAACTTTCCAGAAGTAAAGCCTTTAACATTTTCTAAAAGGATGTACTTCGGCTTTTTTACTCGACATATTCGAATGATATGTCCAAGCATTGCCCCTCGACCATAGGGATCTTCGGTTCCCAATTGCATTCCTGCGGAAGAGAATGGCTGGCAAGGAAAACCGCCTGTAAACAAATCAAAATCAGGCAATTCATTAGGGTCAATCTGTGTGATGTCGCCCCAATTCTTTATAGGGTTTCCTTTCACGTCACGATGATTCGCATCAAATAACTTCGAAGCGTATTTATCGAACTCTGAATAACCAACAACAGTGTAATCAAAATTCGTCAAAGCTTTTTTTGCTCTTTTCAATCCAAAGGATGCTCCACCATAACCAGCAAAGCCTTCAAAAACCCTGATTACATTCTTCTTCTGTCGAGTCTGGGCCATATCGCTCCGTGTTGAAAGTGAACGAGTTCACTCTCACGGGAGCGGTTCTGGCCGTTTCGCTTGGCCGGGGTGCGGACAAAAAGAAAAGGCGGGGAGCCGACTCACTCCTCGCCTAAAAGCGCGACATTTTCAAAAGAATACAATACACCCGCAAAAACCCGAGCGGATACAGTACGCCCAGGGTACACTACGCCCATGCAATCCACGGGCGATGGCGAGTCATTGTCTTATTCTTTGTGTTTGAAAGTGTCTAGTTTTCAGTCGAAGAACAAGAGCGATACTCAGCGAGCGTTCGCCCTCGTTCTTGCAGACACTTCCAAGCTTTTTCTGGATATAAAAAAGGCGTGGAGTTGAATGCACTTACCGACTGAAGGCCTAGACTGCCCGAACACAATAAGCACAAACAACTCACGCCCCAAAAGGCCGCTTGCATACAGGCAAACTGCTATTTAAACAATAGACCATGTAGCAAAACGATGCGGCAGGCATACGCCGGTCGCAGACGTGAGCGTTCGCCTTATTCTCCATGTTCGTGAAAGTGTCTAGTTTTCAGCCGGAGAACAAGAGCAAAAACTCTATTTTCATTCAAAATATAGATTATTCCGCTGTCAAAAGATGTCGCCTCGCCCGGAAGGCGAGAAAAAAGCGTAAAAACGCAGAATTCAACCGCCTGCAGGGGTCAATTTTCCTCAAAATTGCCAAAATTTCCGCGAAAATCGCCGATTGTCATAATATGACATACGAGGAATGTATATTTGTATCGAGAACACTTTACCCCGCCTTTTTTTGCTTGTAGGCGGATTGGAGTAGAAGATGGCTAGAAAGACCGAAAAAACGGATAATCTCGCACCTAATCCGCTCATGGAGTCGGGCGTAGAAAAGATGATTCGAGTCATTCGTGACAAGCAAGTGCTGCTTGACCGCGATTTGGCGATGCTTTACGGGGTGGAAACGAAGCGTATAAATGAGCAGGTAAAGCGCAATATTGAGCGTTTTCCCGAAGATTTTTGCATACAACTCTCTCTAGAGGAATCGCAACTTCTAAGGTCGCAAAATGCGACCTTAGAAAAAAAGGGGCAAAATTTAAAGGGAAAGCACACAAAATACCGTTCTTTAGCTTTTACCGAACAAGGCGTTGCGATGCTGTCTTCGGTTCTAAAAAGTGAGTCTGCAATCAAGGTCAACATCGCCATCATGCGGGCTTTCGTGCAATTGCGTCACCTTATGATGGGTAACGGAGGCCTCGTCAACCGGCTTTCAAACGTGGAAGCAAAGGATCTGGAACAGGACGACCGCTTGACAGGTCATGACGAGCATCTGCTTGACCATGACCGTAAATTTGACGAACTGTTCGAGGCGATGGACCGTGGCGAGCTCAAATCCAAGGGTTTATTTTATAACAACCAGGAGTTCGATGCCTATGTATTTGTCTGCAACCTGATTCGCCAGGCCAAAAAGAGAATTGTGCTGGTCGATAGATATGTAAACGAGAAAACCTTGACGATGATGCTCAAGCGGGAAAAAGGCGTTTCCGTGACTATTTACACCTACGACAAGAGCAAGGTTCTTGAGGTGGACTTGGCGACTTACAACGAACAATATCCCGACAGCCCGATGCAAGTCCTGCCTAGTTACGGAATGCACGACCGATTCTTGTTCATAGACGATACAGCCTACCACTTCGGGGCTTCGCTCAAGGACCTTGGCAAGAATACGTTCTTCTTTACGCAAGAAGATTTTACGTTGGACGAAGTGCTGAAGGAATCGCAGAAAATTCAGGCAGAAAAAGAAAGCTAGGCGTTACAAGGTAACAACGCAGATTAGGATTCTGCGGGCGTTACTCCAGCGTAAATCCCCGCCGGAAGTTCTCGATGAGGCAGCAGCTGATGCTCACATCGGTCTCGTATTCGGTAATGTCTTCGCGCTTGACCCACATGGCTTCGGAGAGTTCTTCTTTTTGCATATGGATGGTGTCGTCGCCATCGAGTTCAGCAGTGAAGCCCGCGATAAGCGAGTCGCTGAAGGGCCACGGCTGGCTCCCGAAATAGCGGATATTTTTCACGCGGAGGCCCGCCTCTTCCATGACTTCGCGGTGCACGGCCTGTTCAAGGCTCTCGCCCACTTCCACGAAGCCAGAAATCAAGAAAAGCCTCGGGTTCGGATTGTCGATGTTGTGGGCCATCAGGAGTTTGTCGCCATTGCGGACGGCCACAATCACGACCGGAGAGATGCGCGGGTACACGGTGTTCCTGCATTTAGGACAAACTACCGCGCGTTCCTTTTCGCTACGGGTCATCTCGCTTCCGCAGCGGCCGCAGAACCTGTTGAGCGATTCCCAGTGAGCGATGTGCGCGGCGGTAGCGCCACCCATGCGCAAGAGCGGATCGCCCATGTAGCGGTACGTGCGTGCCGGGCAAAGGACATAATCGTCCGACGCGGATTCCACCAGTTCCTTCGAAATGCTTAAATCCGCCAGGAAATACGCCGTATCGTCAATGCTGAAAAGGTAATGGCACGGGATATTCCCCTGATTGAAGTCTTCTACCCTAGGAATTTCAAAGGAATCACCGTTCTTTTTGAGAAGGCTCTTATCCCCGAAAAAGACAACAAGAAAATCCGACGGTTTCGGGCTTTGAACCCGGAACTCGTTTTTTAAAATGTGCGGGGCAATTTCGTGAATCACGGTTTATTCCAGATACGTGTACCCGTAAAGGCCGCCGCGATAGATGTTCAGGAATTCCTTGCCTTCTTGCAGGCTAATCTTCCCTTCCTTCACGGAGCGCGACACCCAGTTTTCCATGGTGCGCACAAGGGCCTTGTCGCTGAAGTTCACGTAATCGAGCACGTCTTCCACAGATTCGCCGTCAATCACCTTGTCGATTTCGTAGCCGCCCTTGTCGTTGCAAACGATATGGACTGCGTTCGTATCGCCAAAGAGGTTGTGCAGGTCACCGAGGATTTCCTGGTAGGCGCCCACGAGGTAGACCGCGATGTAGTACGGTTCGCCATTCTTGAGTTCATGCAGCGGGAGCGTGCGGCTCACATCGCCACCACGGACGAACATGTCGATCTTTCCGTCGGAGTCGCAAGTGACATCCTGGAGGGTGGTTTCTACCGTCGGTTCCTCGTTCAGGCGCTGGATAGGCATGAGCGGGAAAACCTGGTCCACGCCCCAGCTGTCAGGCAGGCTCTGGAACAAACTGAAGTTGCAGAAGTACTTCTGCGCGAGCAGGCGCGGGAGTTCGCTGAGTTCGTAAGGCGGATGGCGCAAGTCCTTCGCCAGCTGGTCCACCTTGCGCACGATGCTCCAGAACAGGCGTTCGCACATGGCGCGCGTCGGCAGGTCGTAATCGCCCACCTTGAAACCGTTCAGAACGTCATCGTTCAGCTGGATGGCATCGTGCCAGCTTTCGAGCAGGTTCTTCGGGGTGAGCCCCTTGTAGATGCCGTACAAATCCTTCAATGCATCGGGAGCGTCGTCGTCAATCTCGTGCGTATTCTCGTCGAAGAACGCCTGGCCGGCGGTTTCCAGCACGTTGAACACCAAAATGGAATGGTGCGCCGCAAGAGCACGGCCCGATTCCGCAATGATGTTCGGGTGCGGCACGTCCCCGTTTTCACAGGCTTCGTACATGGCATACACCACGTCGTTCGCGTATTCCTGGATGGAGTAGTTCACCGAGCTCGCATTGGAACTGCGGGTGCCGTCGTAATCCACACCGAGACCACCGCCCACGTCCACGAATTCAAGGCTCATGCCCATCTTGCGAATCTGCACGTAGAACTGCGAGACTTCGCGCAGGCCCGATTTGATGTGGCGAATGTTGGTAATCTGGCTACCCAAGTGGAAGTGGATGAGCTTCATGCAGTCTTCCATCTTCTCCTGCTTGATGTAGTCCAGCGCTTCTAGCAGTTCGGAACTGTTGAGGCCGAACTTGCTGTGGTATCCGCCAGATTCTTCCCACTTGCCGCTGCCGGAGCTGGCGAGCTTGATGCGGATGCCGATGTTCGGGCGCACGCCGATACGGCGAGAAAGTTCCACCACCAGGTGGAGTTCGTTCATCTTCTCGACGACGATGAAAATCTTCTTGCCCATCTTCTGCGCGAGGAGGGCAAGTTCAATGAAGTCCTCGTCCTTGTAGCCGTTGCAGATAATCAGCGAATCAGGATTGTCCATATTCGCGAGCACCGCATGCAGTTCCGGCTTGGAACCGGCCTCGAGACCGATGTTGTATTTTTTGCCGTGACTGACGATTTCTTCGAGCACGGCGCGTTGCTGGTTCACCTTGATCGGGAAAATGCTGTAGTAGCTCCCGTTGAAACCATATTCCGTGCGGGACTTGTTGAAGCACTCGTTGATCTTCTCGATGCGGCTGTCCAGGATATCCGGGAAGCGAAGCAGCATCGGGGTGGAGACGTCGCGGAGCGAAAGTTCCTGCACCAACTCGTAAAGGTCAATGTCCGGGCCGCCTTCCTTGAGCGGGTGAACCGTTGCGTGGCCCTTCTCGTTGATGTCGAAGAAGTTCACGCCCCAACCCTTGACGTTGTACAAGTCACGGGAATCGTCAATGCGCCATTTTTTCATTGCTCTGAGTCTCTCTAGTCAACGAGAACAGGGTTGAAGTTTTCCTTCCACGGGAGGCCGTACTTGGTGAGGGCTTCCATGAACGGATCCGGGTCGAATTCTTCCACGGTATGTACGCCCGGCTTGTTCCACTTGCCGGTGAGCACCATCATGGCGCCGCACATAGCCGGAACGCCAGTCGTGTAGGCAATCGCCTGGCTGCCCAGTTCCTTGTAGCATTCCTGATGGTCGCAAACGTTGTAGAGGTAGTAGGTCTTCAGCTTGCCGTCCTTGGTGCCCTTGAAAATGCAACCGATGTTCGTCTTGCCCACGGTGCGGGGGCCGAGGCTTGCCGGGTCCGGGAGGAGCGCCTTGAGGAACTGGATAGGCACGATGTCCTGACCCTGGAACTTGATCGGCTGCGTGCTGAGCATGCCCACGTCTTCGAGGCAGCGCATGTGGTCGAGGTAGCTCTGGCCAAACGTCATGAAGAAGCGGATGCGCTTGACGCCCGGGATGTTCTGGGCCAGGGATTCGATTTCTTCGTGGTGCAGCAGATACATGTCCTTCTTGCCCACTTCGTCAAACACGTATTCGCGCTTGATGCTCATGGCCGGGATTTCGACCCAGTGGCCCTTGCCGTTTTCGTCGGTGTCCCAGTAGCTACCCGGAGCAGAAACTTCGCGCAGGTTGATTTCGGGGTTAAAGTTGGTGGCAAACTTGTAGCCGTGATCGCCGCCGTTGCAGTCGAGGATGTCGATTTCTTCGATGGTATCGAACTGGTGCTTGAGGGCGTAGGCGCAGTAGGCCTGGGAAACACCTGGGTCAAAGCCGGAACCGAGCAGCGCCGTGAGGCCGGCCTTTTCAAACTTTTCCTTGTAAGCCCACTGCCAGCTGTAGTCGAAGTAGGCGCTGAAGCCCTGTTCCTTGCAGCGCTTGTCGTAGACCTTGCGCCATTCCGGATCGTCGATGTTTTCGGGCTCGTAGTTCGCCGTATCCATGTAGTTCACGCCGCATTCGAGGCAGGCGTCCATGATGGCGAGGTCCTGGTACGGGAGCGCGATGTTCATCACCAGGTCGGGCTTGTATTCCTTGATGAGCTTAGAGACATTTTCGGCCTTGTCTGCATCCACGGCGGCAGTCGTGATGACCGTCTTCGTGTTCGGGCGCAGTTCCTGTGCCAGCTTCTCGCAGTTTTCGCGGTGGCGGCTAGCGATGCAGATTTCGCTGAACACTTCGCTTGCCGTGCAGCACTTCTTGATAGCAACCGTGGCGACAGCGCCACAACCGATAATCAATGCTCTTGCCATTTTTTGTTTATTCCTCACGTTAAGAGTTAATCCATCGGGATGGCGATCCCGGTGGTGAATGTTAGCTTGATAAATTTAGGAAAAAGAAAACCGGGTTTGCAAAACCCGGTTTGAAATTGAAGTAAGAGAACGGTCTTTTTTACTTCAGCACAAAGAGTTTCGAGCTGACCTTTCCTTCGTGCTTGATTGCAAGGATGTATGTTCCGTTCGGAATACCCTCAGCACTCCACCTCACCGACTCGGCACCCGGCATGCCCCTATCCACCGAGAAGGAGGCAACCACGGAACCATTCGTTTTCATGACGGAAACATTGTAGCGACCCGGCTTGGTCACCGCAAGGCCAATCTCGTCACGAGAAATACTCATAATCTTCACGTTAGAAGCCACCGGCGACGCCACAGGCTTTTCAACCTTGATTTCTTCGCCACGCTTCTTCGCAAGGAGCCTTGCAGGATCGTTAGGCGAGTAAGCAACATGGTAGACAAAGCTATTCTGGTGGACAATCACTTCCTTCGCAAGAACCTGGCCAAAAATCTTCTTCGCGCCGGAAGGCTGTCCCAGCACGACCTTGCTATAAGGAGCGATAATCGTACCATGCCACACCGAGCTGATATCCATTTCGTTGTTGCTGTGCTGAATCAACTTGAAACCACGCGCCACCGCATTGGACATAGACTGGAAACGAACTTCAACAGACTCATTTTCCACATACTTACCACGCCAGATGACGTTGCCGTTCAGATGGAGAACCGTCTCGTAAGAAGGATGTTCGAACATAAAGGTCGAACCCGATTCGAGCTGGATATTGCCAACATAGATTTCACCGGTCCCGATGATAAGTTTACCACCGCCTTCCACCTTAAGGAATCCAAAGTTGTTATGACCTTCTTCGCCAGAAATGGTAAACGTCTCACCATTCTTGACAATCTTCTGCTGGTAGCTAATCATGCCGTCTATAGACTCGACATTCTTTTTCACTTTGAACGGCCAGGTAGCAGGATTCGGGTAGAAAATACGCTTCTGGTAGTCCGCTGCATTGCCCTGGATGGTCACGCCATAGTAATCCCTATCCGAAACAAACATAGCGACATTGCCAACCTGGGCCTTGTCACGAATAAGGACTCCGCCCTTGCTATAAATAGCCTTGACAAACGCACGAGAACCTTCGTTGACCGTATTTATCTTTCTTGTTCCTTCCGAAGCAACCTTGCAACCAAAGGAAATATTATCTTTCTTCGTCAAATTTTCATTGGGAGAGTCGAAACAAGCAACATTGTCATTGACGGAAAGGTAATCCAAGGCATAAAGTGTAACGTCATCAGGAATATCCTGCGGATCGCCCACAGGGAATCCCTGTCGAACCCACCCAGGGTCATCAAAATCCATAACCATGCTGACCGTTTCGGCATAAATCTTGTCATAGTCCGAAACTCCGTCGCCTGCCGTGCTATACTTGTTTTCGTTAGTCTTGAACCTATAGTATTCATCAAAGTCCACGACACCATCGCCATCGCTATCGAGATCAACAGGATGCAGGGCATCGGTCGTTGCAAATCCGGTCGGTGTATCATAGGTCACGTATCCCGAAAGCATTTTCTTGAGAGCGTCCCAATAAATGTACGATTCACTTCCAAAATTATCAAGATTGACAAGGTGGACCAGAGTATCATTCTTTCCATCAACCGTAAGCGCAAGGCCATCGATCAGCAGCGCATGACCACCAGCAGGCGTGCTAATAGAAATGAAAAGCGGTTTTCCCTTCTGGATATCATTACCCCTAATCAAGTTGTAGACTTTTTCGCCACTCAGCGGCTCCTTGCTTAGGTTGTGCACAACTGCATTGGCGCCATACATAATTTCGTTGATAAGCTTCGCAGAAGTTCTGTTATCCTCTCCTTCGCTCAAATTCGGCCTAAAGACACCCGTTTTCGGGTCGCCACCATCCAAGACCACCTTCGCCTTGTAAATCATCTCGTCCTGGGTCATAGCATTTTCTATGGTATTCCTGTTGCCAAAGAAATAGCTGTACATATTGAACACCGCAATGCCCCAGCAGCGACCAATAAAGATTTCACGTTCTTCGACGCCCGTGTAGAAGTGATAGTGACCATCGAACGTAGATTCATTCCAATGGAACTGATCAATCAGCGAGCCGAAGGAGGTCATCAGCATGCGTGTATCCTTGTATGCACCGTAAGATTCCACATTAAGGTCGACAAGAGCCTTGGCGGGTACATCCCTAAAGGTCGCGCTCCAAGAACTCCTGAACCTCTCTGCTTCGGTGAGGCCCTCCGTCTTTTCGTCATACATCGTCTTTGCCACAAAGCGTTCGTTCTTCTTTAGCTGGTGGTCAACAGCACGCGGCTTCGCGACGTAATTGTAAGTCAAGTCATGATCCAGTGGACTTTCCGTATATGTATAGTGAAGGGATTCTCCATCGACGCCCATGTCCCAATTAACGATGAAGTCCCTGTCAACCTTGAAGTTTCCAAAATTGTTCTTCCTCAGAAGAATGCAGAAATCCTTCGATCCCTGAGGCATATCCAGCATAACATCGAGGACGTAGCGTCCCTTGCCCGTGTCATTAAGATTTATGATGGCATTGTCAATACCCTTGATGTTCTTATCGACGCAACCGAGCGTGCGGTCAATAATGAACTTTTGCCCCTCTTCAGCAAAGAACAGGTAGGCCATACGAACCTTTCGCGTCTGATTCTCCGGGTTATTGATATGAAAATGCAAACCCGCCTGGTTTGGTATATAAGAATACTCATCCGTGATATTTGCCGTCACCTGATGAGCGAAGCCCATGGATGCACAGGCCAGCATAGTTAGAAGTTGTTTTTTCATTATTAGTCCTATGATTTTTTAACATACAACTTTGTTGTATTTAGTACAACGTTATGTGTTATTTAATAAGAGCAGAAATATAAAAAACAATTCCGGCTAAAAAACAAACTTCCACATTTATTTGTTTATAAAATTTTATTATAAGAAAAAAATATCTTTCCACAATCAAAGCGCCATGACTGGCAGAACAAGCGCACCCCCCCTATTAGGATCTTTCTCACCAACAAATCCCTAATATCAGCCCTAAAAAAAGGCATTATCCCCCAATAAGCAACAATATGCTTGATGGAATCGGAAGCGAATACTAAATTAATCATAAACTAATCGGAGGTTTCATGAACAAAGAAGTCCTATTTACACTGTGCGCGGCTGCCGCCATGGCATCTGCGCAGACAACCGCCAACATCGACGATTTCGAAGATGGAAACGGGCTCGCAAGCACCGGAGGCAAGAACGACGCCTGGTACGCTTTCAACGACAAAAACGACAAGGGTGCTTCGTCCTACACGAACACGGAAGACGAATTTGGCCTTGTCGTTGTTTTGCCGGAAGCTGCCGCAGGCGGTTCAAAATTCGGAGCTGGCTTGACCGGCATCAAACTTGTCAAGGGCGACAACCCCTACGACCCCTACGTAACGCTCGGTTTGAACGTCGCGGGTGGCCTTTCCGGCTGTACCGCTATTTCGTACAAGTATAAGGGGGCGGGCCACAATCTGAAGGCCGTGATGGACGGCGACGAAAAAGGTGCGTTGACCGAATACAACAGGCACTCGAAAGCCATGGCGGGCAGCGCAAGCTGGAGCACGGCATCTGTCCCCGTATCGTCGCTCACCCAGGAAGATGGCTGGGGAACCACGATCCCCCTGAAGATGGCGAACGTCGTGCAGCTGGCCTGGGAAATCAAGGGCGAAGCGACAGCCGACTATCTCTACATCGACGATGTGAACTGCGCCGGCTACGTCGGTGGCGGCAGCACCACACCCGACGTTCCGAAGTCTGCCGTTGTCATCGATGACTTCGATGACGGCAACACCACAGCCGAAAAGCTCGGAAAGACCGCCTACTGGTACCTGTACAAGGCCGGCGGATCCTTCACCAACACTCAGGACGCAAACCAGTCCTGGGATATGATTGTAAAGGAAGGCACCAACTCCTATATCGAGATGAAGGGCATTTCTGGCATTACACCGGGCGACACGGCTTACCCGTCCGTTGGCATGGAAGTCGCCTTCGATGCCGGAACACTTGCCAACTGCACCGCCATCCAATATGACTACAAGGGTTCCGGACACCACATGCGCAGTTCCGTGACAGGAGTCAAGGCCGACAACGGATACGAGCACGTAGCAACCGACCAGAGTGCCGCTGCCGCCTGGAAGACGGTGACCGTTTCCACCATGGCCCAGCCTGAATGGGTTGCAGATGTCGCCCCGACAAGCATTGTAGCCTTCTCCTGGGCCAAGGTTTCAAAGTTGACCTGGGTGGTCGATGAGAAACTTACCGCAGCGAATCTCGGGACCTCCCTGGCAATCGACAACGTGAAATGTGTCGGGACCTTGCCTGCCCAAGCTATCCAGGCCATTCCCGCTGTCGCAAGCGCGAGCTTCAAGGCCTCCCTCCAGGGCAATACCTTGCAGGTCGCTGTTGCCAAGGCCGGCGTCGTAAAGGTCCAGGTTGTCGACATGATGGGCGTCACTATCGAAAGCCACAGCGAAATGGTCGCCGCAGGCAACTTCGCCCATACATTCAAGGCAATGCCTAGCGGTCGCTACGTGGTCCGTGTGCAGCAGGGTTCGACGGT
Organism: Fibrobacter sp. UBA3629; assembly: GCF_002374005.1. Lineage (NCBI taxonomy): Bacteria > Pseudomonadati > Fibrobacterota > Fibrobacteria > Fibrobacterales > Fibrobacteraceae > Fibrobacter > Fibrobacter sp. UBA3629. Next base: position 84,519 of record NZ_DFLC01000040.1, read on the forward strand.
CAAGCTCCTGAACATGCAGGTCAAGTAAAGCGCCTAGCCGCGCCAAACGCAGTCAAGGATATCGAACAAATTAAAAGCCCCGGTTCATTTAGAACCGAGGCTTTCTAGTTTTAAAATGGAATTCGATTAGTAGTTTGCGCAGAGCGCATTACTCGTCACCTCGGTCATATCGGCATGCAAGCATGCCGCTGCGACGCTCGGTTCCTAGTAATTTTCAGCAGTGACTTCGAAGAAGGACTGCGGGTGGGCGCACACCGGGCATGCAGCCGGAGCCTTGGTGCCGACGACGATGTGGCCGCAGTTGCGGCATTCCCAAACCTTGACTTCGCTCTTCTCGAACACGGCGGCAGTCTCCACGTTCTTGAGGAGGGCGCGGTAGCGCTCTTCGTGGCGCTTTTCGATGGCGGCGACCATGCGGAACTTGTTGGCGAGAGCCTTGAAGCCTTCGGCCTCGGCGGTCTTCGCGAAGTCCTCGTACATGTCGGTCCATTCGTAGTTCTCGCCATCGGCGGCAGCCTTCAGGTTTTCGGCGGTATCGCCGATGCCTTCCAGTTCCTTGAACCACATCTTGGCGTGTTCCTTCTCGTTGTCGGCAGTCTTGAGGAAGAGTTCAGCAATCTGCTCGAAGCCATCCTTCTTAGCACGGCTGGCGAAGTAGGTGTACTTGTTGCGGGCCTGGGATTCACCTGCGAAGGCGGCCTGGAGGTTCTTTTCGGTCTGGGTTCCGGCGTACTTGTTTGCCATATTGTATCCTTTTGTGAATTGTGTCTCTACATCGTAATATAGATTATTGGATTGTCCGAGAACGCCAACACACAAAAAGCGACCGGTTTTATCCGGTCGCAATGGATTTAGAATATCCAGGGTTCGAGCCTTAACAATTTACCCGTTCGCCTTCTTGAAGGCTTCAACGTTCGCCTTGAACTCGGCGAGGTATTCCTTGGCCTTCGCGGCGACCGCCTCGGGCACGTAGCCGAATTCCTTCTCGAGCACGCTAGCCGGAGCGGATGCGCCGAAGCGTTCCAGGCCGCAGGCCTTGCCAAAGCCACCAACCACGCGGTCGAAGAGAACCGGGAGGCCACTGGAGAGAGCGAACACCGGAGTCCACGGCACAATCACCTGGTCGCGGTAAGCTTTTTCCTGCTTGAGGAAGAGAGCCGGGCTGATCATGGAGACGACGCGCACGGCCTTGCCTTCGGCGCGGAGGAGTTCAGCGGCCTGGTGTTCCAGCAGCACGTCGGAACCGTTCGCCACGAGAGTGAGGTCCGGGTGGGTGCCAGCGGCGGTATTGTCGCTCACGATGTAGGCGCCCTTGCGGCAGGCCTTCGCGGCTTCGTAGCGGTTTTCGCCGGGGAGCGTGTTCACCACCTGGCGGGTAAGGATAAGCGCCGTCGGGCTGTCGTTGTTCTCGAAAGCCATTTCCCAGGCGGCGAGAGTCTCGAAAGCGTCTGCCGGACGGAGCACGAGCATTTCGGCCTTGCCGTTTTCCTTCGTGAGGTCTTCGAGCAGGCGGATCTGCGTCTCGTGTTCGATGGGCTGGTGCGTCGGGCCGTCTTCGCCCACGCGGAAGCTATCGTGCGTGAACACATACTTGACGGGCAGGCCCATGAGGGCGGCCATGCGGATAGCGGGCTTCATGAAGTCGCTGAACACGAAGAACGTGGCGCAAATCGGGAACAGGCCCTTCTGCAACGCGATACCGTTCATGATGGCGCCCATCGTGAGTTCTGCAACACCCACTTGCACGAACGCGCCCTTGAAGTCGTTCGGGCGGAAGATGCCCGTCTTGTTGAGGAACGCCTGCGTGTTGTCGGAGTTGGAGAGGTCGGCGGAACTGCAAATGATGTTGTGGAAGTTTTCGGCGAGGTAGCCGAGAACCGTACCGCTCGTGACGCGGGTAGCGACCCCTTCCTTGATGGGGAGGTTCGAGAGGTTGAGCACCGGAGCCTTGCCGGAGAGCCATTCATTGAGGGTCGCGGACTTCTCGGCATTCGCCTTGTCCCAGTCGGCCTTGGCCTTCTTCCATTCGGCGACTTCCTTGCGGAGTTCGTTCGCACGAGCCTCGAAGCCCGCCTTCACGTCGTCGAACACCTGGAACGGGTCGTCCGGGTTACCGCCGAGGTTCTTGACCGTAGCGGTTGTGGAAGCACCGGCAGCGTTGAGCGGCTGCCCGTGCGTAGAAACTTCGCCTTCGTAGCTCTTGCCGTCTTCGGCGACTGCGCCCTTCGCCATCGTGGTGTGACCGTACACGAGCGTCGGCTTTTCCTTCTCGGCCCAGGCTTCCTTGAAAGCCTTGCGCAGTTCGGCGATGTTGCTGCCGTCGCATTCGATAACGCGGAAACCCCATGCCTTGTACTGGCCGACGAAGTCGTGGCTCATCACGTCTTCGGTCTTGCAACTGAGCTGCACCTGGTTCGCGTCGTAGAAGAAGATGAGGTTCGAAAGCTTGAGGTGGCCCGCGATGCGGCCCACGCCGTAGGCAATTTCTTCTTCGAGGCCGCCGTCAGAAACAAGGCAGACAGTCTTGTGCTCGAGGATGGAACCGAAGCGTTCCACCATGAAGCGTTCGGCGATGGCGGCGCCAAGTGCGATGCCGTGGCCGATGCCGAGCGGGCCCGAGGAGTTCTCGATGCCGAGCATCACGTCGAGTTCGGGGTGGCCGGGAGTGCGGCTGCCGAGCTGGCGGAAGTTCTTCACGTCGTCGAGCGTAAGGCGGCCGGTGAGCACGAGCTCGGAGTACAGGAGCGGGCTCATGTGGCCCGGGTCCATAAAGAAGCGGTCGCGGCCCATCCATTCCGGATCGTCCGGGTCGTAGCGCAAAAATTCCGCAAACAAAAGCGTCGTGGCGTCGGCGGCGCCCATCGCGCCACCCGGATGCCCGGACTTCGCCTTCTGCACCATCGCGGCAGAAAGGATTCGGACGTTGTCGGCTGCTTTCGTAACTAGGGAGTCTTGCACGGTAAAACCTCTTGGGTGTTGATTTTTACGCGCCAAATGTAGTTTTTTTTACGCTTTCTCTCAAGGCTTGATGCCCCCGTTAAAGTTCGATAACATAAAAAGTTATATTTTGCAAGCAACCAAGAAAAAAGCATTATGGCTTCCAACATGAAGATTAAAGATCCTATTCTATTGACACTCAAGAACTTACTGCACCCAGCAGGCCTTATCGGCCTGGTTATAGCCCTCATCATTCCGGCCCTTATCTGGTTTCTCGGTCGCCCCAGCGGCGGACACAAGGAAATCATCCGCCAGCTCGACCTGAACCTCCCCCTCCCGCTGTTCCTGTTCCAGTTCGCGGCCGCCATCATCCTGTTCGCGTTCCTGAACAAGGATTTCCGCGAATGGTTCAAGGGTATCCTCCCGCCAAAACCTTTCAGCATCCTCGCCATAGCGGTGGCCATCGGCATCGCCGTCTTCGCGGGTACCCAGATAGAAGCCCGCCACCGCGTCCAAAGCGACGAAAGCGTGTTCATGTCGGTCGCCCAGAACATGTACTACAACCACGAATCGGGCACCTGCAACCAGGGCGTTTTCGAAGACGGCAACCTCAAGTGCTTAGCCACGTCGAACAGCTTCAAGACGAAGGGGCTCGCCTTCCTCTACTACCTCGGCATGCACGTGTTCGGCACCGACCTGCACTGGATTTTCAACGCCGAGCTCCTGATGCTTCCGCTCAGTTTCCTCTTGATGTTCCTCGCGATTGTCGCCTGGACGCGCCAGCCCCTGCTCGCCTTCCTCGCAGCCCTACTCATGGCACTGCAGCCCACCGTGCTCTTCCAGTTCCGCGCCATGTCGGTGGAACCGCTCTACATTTTCCTCTCCGCGCTCTCGCTATTCATTTTCAAGTGGGCCTACGACCGCAACACCGTAATGCACTGGGCGCTCCTCGCCCTCAGCCTCGCGTTCTTCGCGCAGACCCGCCAGGAAACCGCATTCTGCCTGCTTTCATTCATATTCTTCGCCTTCCCGAAAATCCTCGACAAGAAGGATTTCAAGGCGCCCACGTTCTTCGTGACGCTCTCGCTGTTCTCGGTACCTGCACTGCTTACCATCAGCTACTTCCAGGGATTCGGGTTCCAGGGCGGCGAATTTGAAGCCCACGGACATTTCCTCGAAGACCTGAAACGCAACTGGATCGAGATGACCCGCCCCCTCAAGGAAAACGGCGAACTCGAGAACCCGTTCCTCACCTACTTCAACTACCTGTTCGCCATCGGCGGAGTCTACCTGCTGTTCCGCGCCATCTACGACGCCACAAAGGGCAGCCGGTTCTACCTGTGGACGCTCGTGTTCCTTTTGCTCTACCACGTGCAGACCTACATGATTCTCGAGAACGTCTCGGGAGACTTTAGCATCCAGATTAACCAGCGCTACAGCCTGGTGATGCTGCCCAGCATGGCCTTCGTGGGGGCTCTCCCCATCGCGCACGCCATCGAGTATTTCGCAGCATCTGCAAGCAAGAAAGAAGCAAAGCCGCTCGCATTTGCGGGCATGGTCATCGTCGCCATCGTCCTCAGCGCATGGACATTCCACTACAAGGAAGACTTCAACAAGAACATCATGTATAACCACAACCACCTGACCACCGAGGAATACGGAATCCTCGGCTGGCTCAAGGAGCTGCCCCAAAAGGACCGCTACTTCATTTACGGGCGTCCCTGGCATTTTGTGGGATACGGGATTTCTTCCATCCACTATGACAGGGCGCGCCAGATGTCGACGGAACAGCTGAATGAGCTTGTCGACAAGTACAAGGGCGAAGTCTACTACATCCGCGGTCTCGACTGCTGGGACAGCCAGACCTACCACAAGAAGGCGGTAGAGCACCGTATTCCAACCACCTGCGATGTGTTCGAACGCGAAATGGACCTCGTGGGCGTGAAGAACATCCTGATTACCAACAGCTACTGGGTGCAAATCGCGAAGTTCAACGGTCGCAAGCAATACAACCCCACGAACATCATCCAGGTTTCTGAACCCACGAGGGGCAAGGTCACAGCAGCAAACGACAGCGCCGCCGTAACTGCAAGCGAGAGTGCCTCGGAAAATCCAAGCGAATCCCCGCTGCTCCTGAATTACAAGCTCAAGGAACAGGCAGAAGCGACCCGGAACTGGGCACTCCGGATTACGCTTGACAAGTTCCTGCTGAAAGATACAGTCTACGCCCCCGGAGAATACAACGTTCTGGTGGGTTATGACAAATTGCAGCCCGGTTACAACACCATCCGCTACATCGTCACGGACACGGAAAAGCGCACGAAGCTTGCCGATGTTTCAAAATACTACTTCAACGATGCCGGGGGGACAACTCGCCTTCCGCAGTCGATACTCGTCGAGCACCGCCAGGACTGGGGCAAACTCCACTGGGGCAAGAGCATCGAGAACCACGACATGATTCTCGACGGCAAGCACTTCGCCGAAGGATTCTCGACTCACGCCGCCTCGGAAACATCGTTCAATCTCGAAGGCAAGTACCGCGCGTTCCGCACATCGTTCGGGCTCGACGACGAAAGCCTCTGCAGCGAGGGCGTTTCGGTGCAAATCATCGGTGACGGGAACGTGCTTGCCACGAGCCCCGTATTCCAGAACGGAATCATCCACACGCTATCAGCAAACACCGAGGGAGTCCAGAAACTCACCCTCAAGACTATACCCAAGGGGAGCATCGACTGCAGCCACGTGGACTTCGTCCATCCCGTCCTGATTCCTTAATTACTATTATTTAGCCATGCTTTTATCTGTCATCATTCCCGTCTTTAACGAAGAAGAAATCGTTGCCGAAACCTACCGCGTTCTCGAAGAAGAACTCAAGGATATCGAACACGAACTCATTTTCGTGAACGACGGTTCGAAGGACAAGACGCGCGAAATTGTCGAGGGACTGCTTCCGGGCAATCCGAATAACAAGATTATCAACTTCAGCCGCAATTTCGGGCACCAGGCTGCCTTCAGCGCGGGGCTCGACCATGCAATCGGCGATGCGGTGGTGATTATCGACGGCGACCTGCAGGACCCGCCAAGCCTCATCCACGAAATGCTCGCAAAGTGGCGCGAGGGCTACCAGGTCGTCTACGCGCAGAGGAACAAGCGCAAGGGCGAAACCATCTTCAAGCGTTTTACCGCGTTCTGCTTCTACCGTATCATCGGCAAGCTCACAAGCATCGAAATTCCGCCCGATACCGGTGACTTCCGCCTCATGGACCGCTGCGTGGTGGACCAGCTCAAGAACTTACCGGAACGTAGCCGCTTCTTGCGCGGGCTTGTCTGTTGGGTTGGCTTCAAGAAGATTGGCGTCAAGTATGACCGTGCCGAACGCACTGCGGGCAAGTCCAAGTACCCGCTCAAGAAGATGCTGCACCTCGCCTTCGACGGCATTACCGGATTCAGTTCCGCCCCGCTCAAGGTCAGTTTCTACATGGGACTTTTTGCAACCGTTGTCGGTTTCGGCGTATTCGTATGGTCCATCCTCGAAAAAATACTGAGCCCCGCGACGACAGTCCCCGGCTGGGCTTCGCTCATGACGGCCATCGTGTTCTTTGCGGGCGTGCAACTCATGTCGATAGGAATCCTCGGCGAATACATCGGCCGCATCTACGACGAAGTCAAGCAGCGTCCGCTATACATCGAAGATAAGAAGAACTAGCAGTCATCCAAAAGCAAGTCATCCCGGAGCCATCGGCCCCGGGATTTATACGGTTATATGTAGACGTTTAAATTAGGCGCAATACTATGAAAGCTAACGGCAGCTTGGATTTCGTATTAAGCGAATTGGATGATATTCAGCTACAGGGAGTTTAACGATTGATCCAGTGAGATCTTTTTTTATACAAAATGCATCCGACTCGTAAAATGCATCCGACTCGTCATATATTGCATCCGCAAACAACCAGAAACACGCTGGATATTCAGATTCTTCCACAGTTTTGAAAACCGCACCTTTTGCATAATGGCCCGATGGAACTATATCAAATTCAGCGGCATTCGTCCCTTCCATCCCAACAGATGCGAGTTTATCTACACCTCCAACAGTTTCTATTAATGTATTTACATCTGATTCTGTCGGAAGAATCCATTTGCTATCGTATGTGCTACACTTTTCATCAATTTGTTGCGAACTATTCCAAGTAAAATAGTTGCCATATACCCTGCAAAGAGCTTTATTTCCATCATAACACTTCTCTGCGACGCCAAAGTTATAATAATAGAGTAGGTTCTCCGCCATCCAAGTCTGGTCGCCTATTGTTACAGTCACATAAGTGCTGTCATAGATTTTTTCCTTTGAAAGTTTAATCGACAGAGAAGAACTTCTCGGTTCATTAAACATATTACCACTTGGCTGGACACAACGAACAGGTAACATTACCGACTTATCTTCAAAACCTATATTTACACTGACAATTTTGCCAGCCCCACCGTTTTTCTTAAGCGAAAAGACTTCGGCATAACCACCTGTAGTGTCACTGGTCCAATACATGCCCTCTTCGCCTACTTTGTGCCATTTAGTATAAAGGAAATAACCTGCCAAAGCACCACTATCATTAAAAGATGTGCTATTTTCTAAATTACGAGACTTTCTAATTTCCTCAGATTTCGGCAAGCGCCACCCATTCGGGCAAGCTTTCTTAGCCTCTGACCATGTGAAATATTTGGGAGCACCATTCCATTCACCTGAAGAATGCCCCCAAACACTGTTTACCAAATCCTGGTCCATCCAAATATAATTGTTATGTCTCACATAGCTTGAAGTGTATGTTTTACTATTGATCACATAAGTGAAGCTTCCGCTCGACCCGAAACTGGACGACGAAGAAGAGGTCTCCGAACTACTCGATTTTACCGAACTGCTCGACTTCGCGGAGCTACTAGACTTTGCGGAGCTGCTAGATTCAGCAGAGCTACTGGACAATTTCTCAGAACTCTGGGTCGGAACCGCTTCCGAAGACTGCGGTTCGGCACCGCTCGATGTCGGAACAGAAGATGACGACGGATTATCAACATCCGAAGACGAAGGCAACGGATCATCGTCTCCCGACGACGAAGAATAATCAACATCGTCCACATACTCAAGCGCCCCGAAGTTGTTGTCGAACTCTTCCTGGTAGTTGCTGCAAGCCGCAAAGAGGAAAGCGAGGATGAGCGCAAAAATCTTTTTCATAGTTTCCTCCCTAGAATGCGATGCTCAGCCCGAGGCCGATTCCACCCACAATAGCGATGCCGATACCCGCAGTGCGGAATTTCTGGTACTTGCCGATGTCGTCATGTCGCTTATTGAATTCTTCGCGCGAAGCCGGTTTCTTTTCACTTTCGGTTTTGGCCTTGTTGTTGTAAACCACAGCAAGCGTCGTGCCCGCAACGAGCATCGCCGCCGAAATACCGATAAGCACCCAGTGCGTGTCTCCCGACTTTTCCGCTTCGGGAATGCCGGTATCGACCTTGTCGCCCGCCTGCGGGGCAGCTTCCGCTACCGGGGCAGCATTTGTTTCCGTTCCCGAGGCGGTCACCACCTCGGATGCAACCGTCTTCGTGTTCATCTTGGGCATCGCCTTGATGGCCGTAGAATCGCGACCCCAAATCCAGCGGCCCACGAGGTCGTTGCTCGCCTTCTCGAACTCCACGCGGCCCTTGTAGGTGGCCATCTCGCCGTCGCGCCCCTTCGGGAAGTTCACCGACTTGTCCTTCATGTCCACCAGCAGGTGTGCGTTCTCCTTGCCCGAAGGAATCTGCGTCACGTTGAAGAGTTCGGCGCCGCTCAGGTAGTACGCGCCCGCCACCGGCCTGTTCAGGTCCAGGTAGAGCGAGAGGTCGCTCGTATCGAGCACCACCTTCAGGTTCGTCTTCGTATGCAAAAGCGAGTCGTTCATGTGGTCGAGTGCCTGCACAAAGAGCGGTGCAAACTCGTCGCCCGACTTACGCAGCACAATGTCACCGCACTTCGAGAGCCAGAGTTCGGTAAAATGCTTCTGCTGGTCCATACGGCGTTCGTCGTAGCGCAGCTTGAAGTTGTAAGATGCATCGAAAGCGCCCGCATGCGAGAGCGGTTCTAGGTCCACGCCGCCCTCAATTTTCAGGAGGTTCTCCTTGCTCGCGATAATGCGGGAAAAAGCGTCGGTACAGGCGTCAATCTGCTGCGTGCGCTGTTCCAGGTCGTTCGCCATGGTCACCACGCCCAGGCGCAGTTCGCCGGTCACTTCCATGTAGCGCGATTCGAATTCGGGGAGTTCCACGGCATAAAAATGACCGCACTCCTCGTCTAGCACGTCGTTTATAGAAACCATGCTACACCGGTCGTTCATTTTCGCGATGCGGTTCGCACGGATAATCAGGGAATCAAGTTCGGGGTTATCGCTCCCGATGCCCGCCTTCAACTGTTGCAAGTCGGCCTGTATCGCCTGGAACTCGGAGGCGTCCTTCACAAAGATAGATACAGTCGGGTCGGCAAAGGCCATGCCTGCAAGGCACGCCAACACAACAGCAATAAAACTAGATTTCATAGAATCTCCTAATCCCTTTCGCCAAGTGAATATAAATATAACAATCGCAAAACTTTTTTTTAACAACATCGCGGAGCTCTTGCGTCATATCACATCCTCGGCTTTCATTTATTTGAGCAAAATCAAATTCGCGGAGCCCCTTTTGTCAAAAATCACACCCGCGGGCCCGATTTTACTAAATTTTACATCATGAAGAACAAACTTTTCGTGATGAGTGCCGCGAGCGGCGCAGGCAAGACCACCCTCAAGGACAAGGTCATTGGCGAATTCCCGGACATCGTGTATTCCATCTCGGCCACCACCCGCGCCCCCCGCGAGGGCGAAGTAAACGGCGTGCACTACTTCTTCAAGACGAAGGAAGAGTTCGAGCAGATGATCAAGGACGATGCGCTGGTGGAATACAACCTGGTGCACGGCAACTACTACGGCACTCCCAAGTTCTTTGTCGAGGACATGCTCCGTCAGGGCAAGCGCGTCCTGTTCGACATCGACGTGTTCGGCAAGGTGAACTTCGACAAGGTCTACCCCGACGCGACCGGCATCCTCATCCTCCCCCCGAGCGAAGAGGAACTCGAACGCAGGCTCCGCGGCCGCGGCACCGACTCGGAAGAAGTCATCCAGACCCGCCTCCACAATGCGAAAAAGGAGATGGAATTCGCGAAAACGCAGGGAAAATACGAATATACCATCGTGAACGACGACCTCGAGAAGGCCGCAAATGAGCTCCGCGCCATCCTAAAAGGTGGCAACTAGCCCCCGGGCAGGGAATCCGCAAAAGTCTTTTTTTGGCGATTTTGAAGAAATTTCGCCAAATTTTATAGTTTTGAACGTTAATTTATACGTAAATGACGGAAAAATTTACATTTCCGTCCTTTACACACAAATGGTTTATTTCTATATTGCCCCGGCAAAAACAACAACCCCGGTCTCCGGGAACCCCAAAAAGAGGTTAAAATGGCAACTGTTATCCGTCTCGCCCGCTTCGGCAAGCGTCACAACCCCATCTACCGCGCCGTCGTCATCGACAACCGCAAGGCTCGCGACGATAGCTTTATCGAACAGGTCGGCTTCTACAACCCGAACCTCAAGAAGGCCGATATCCGCTTCGACCAGGAAAAGATCCTCAAGTGGCTCTCCGTCGGCGCCCAGCCGTCCGACACCGTCCGCAACCTCCTGAAGCAGGTCGGCATCCTCGACCTCTTCCACGAGATCAAGGCCGGCCGCTCCATCGAAGGCAAGACCGCCACTCCGCGTCCGGAAAAGAAGAAGGCCGTGAAGCTCGGCCCCAAGGCCCTCGCCAAGATCGAAGCCGAGAAAGCCGCCAAGGAAGCTGCCGAGGCCGCTCCCGCCGCCGAAGCTCCGGCCGAAGCATAATCAAGCTTTGCTAAAGAGTCCTGTGCCCCACGCACGGGACTTTTTTTATCCCCCGAACACTTCAAACCACTATAAGATGTCCGATTCCGAAGCCTACATCACCGTCTGCCAGCTCATGCGCACGCATGGCGTGAAGGGTTACATCAAGGCGATGCCCCTCACCCACGACATTACGCGCCACAAGAGCCTCAAGGACGTGCGCCTCAAAAAGACGAACGGCGAGGAACTGGACCTGCGTATCGAGGATTCCAAGCAGGCGAACGACATCTGGCTTTTGAAGTTCGAAGGCTACGACACGCCCGAATCGATCGCGCACTTCGTGAACGGCGACGTGATGATTCCGGAATCGGAGAGGCTCCCCGCCCCCGAAGGCGAGTACTACATCGACGACCTGGAAGGCTTCCGCGTCCATACCGAAGACGGCAAGGACATCGGCGAAGTGCTCGAGGTGCAGGAACTCCCGACGGTCAACGCGTTCCACATCAGGTTCGACGACGCGTTCCAGTCCGAATTCAGCAGCAAGTCCATCCTCGCCCCGTGGATAGACGACTGCGTGCTCGATATCGACGAGGACGGAGAGTTCATCGTGTGCGACGCAGCCTACCTGAAGGCGCTCTGCCCCGAGGACCACTCCTCGGAAGCGCTGCCCGAGAACAGCGGGGAGGCATGATGGTCATCGACTGCATCACCATATTCCCCGAGATGTTCGCCCCGATGAAGCAATCCATCATGGGGCGTGCACAGGCGAAGGGCCTCATGGAATTCAACACGGTCTACCTCCGCGACTTCGCGATAAACGACTACGGCCAGGTGGACGACGTGCCCTACGGGGGCGAACCGGGCATGGTGCTCCGCCCCGAACCGCTCGCCGCAGCCATCCGCAGCACGGGCGTAAAGCAGGACGGAGGCAAGGTCATCTACCTCACGGCAGACGGCGTGCCCTTCACGCACAAGATTGCAGAGGAACTCTCACACGAGACCCACCTGGTGCTCGTGTGCGGGCACTACAAGGGCATCGACGACCGCATCCGCCAGACCGAGGTCGACATGGAGATTTCCATAGGCGATTTCGTGGTCAGCGGGGGCGAACTGCCCGCAATGCTTTTGACCGATGCCGTGGTGAGGCTCATCGACGGAGCGCTCGGGAACCGCGAGAGCGGCGACACCGACTCCTTCGCGCAGGGCGTACTGGGATGGCCGGTCTACACCCGCCCCGAGGTTTTCGAGGGAAAAAAGGTGCCCGAAGTGCTGCTTTCGGGCCATCACAAGAACATTTCGGAGTGGCGGAGGCAGGAATCCTTGAAAAGAACGCAAGAAAGACGCCCCGACATCCTTGAAAAAATCAAATTAAATGCTAAATTTGGCGACAAATAATTAAGAGGTACACATTATGTCCCTGAACATCGAAGCAATCCACAACGAAAACGTGAAGTCCGATATTCCGGCTTTCCGCGCCGGCGACACCGTTACCGTGAACGTCAAGGTCATTGAAGGCACCAAGGAACGTATCCAGCCGTTCAAGGGTGTCGTGATCCAGCACAAGAACTCCGGCATTTCCAAGACGATCACCGTCCGCAAGATGTCCGGCTCCGTGGCCGTCGAACGCATCTTCCCGGTCAACAGCCCCCGCATCGACTCCATCGTTCTCGACCGCGCCGGCAAGGTCCGCCAGTCCCGCATCTACTACATGCGCAACCTCCGCGGTAAGGCAGCTCGTATCGAAGAACGCGAGGCCTAATTAGGCTTCAAGGGGTAGTTTCCCGATGAACGGGAATTCCCGGCAGCAAGTTATCCCGCCCACGCATTCGCGCGTGAAGGCGGGTTTTGTTGTATATTCTCCGGACTCCGGAAATCGGGAACTCATCATCCTCGACGAGGGCGAACTCGTCGCCGTGGACAAGGCTGGCGGCAACCGAACCGTCAAGTTCAAGATGCAGCCGGGCGATATCGTCGGTGTGGCATCGCTTTTCGAACGCGAGCCCCTGCGCTACACCATCGAGGCTTCCGTAGATTCCGAAATCACCGTGCTCTCGGAAGAATGTCTCGAGTCCGAGCTCAAGAACATCCCCGTCTGGCTGCTCGCCATCCTGAAGAACCTCGCCGTAAAGACTCGCCTGCTAAAGGAAACCGCACGCACGACCCCGGTCGAGAATACGCTGATGAGTCTCGCGGAATACTGCGCCCACCTGGAATCGGGGCACAAGTACGCATTCGAAGATCTCGTCCGTGAATTCAACTGGATTACCCGCATCCCGGCAGCGACCATCAAGGAAGACGTGAAGGCCCTTGCCCGCCGCAACTTCATTGCCATTTCGAAAGACGGCGATTCGCTCTACCTGCAGGTCCACAACGCGATGCTCATGCAAATCTATTCGGACTACCTGTTTGCGCAGGACGAAGGCATCTCATGGGAACCGCTCCGGCTGAGCCTCCCGCAAAAACGCATCCTCGTGCACCTCACCACGCTCGACGAGACCGTCGAGATGGAAGCTCCCGAATGGATATCGCTCCTGAACGAGAGGGAACTCCCCATCGATGTCGCGCAGTGGATTACGCTCCAGGACCTGGGCTGCTTCAAGGAAGGGCTTTCGAACAAGTTCCACATCGACCTCAAGAAGATTGAATACTTCCTCACGGCGCTGCGTTACGACTCCAACCTCCGGGGGGCCGTCTGATGCTCGTCAAGGAAGGCGAATACCTGTTCCTCGAAGGCGACAAGGCATCGAGCCTCGTCATCGTCAAGTCGGGCATGCTCGTCGGCATGTCCAAGCAGCTGCGGCAGAGGCACTGGCAGAACTTCGGGCCCGGCTCGCTCATCGGCGAATTCAGCCTCCTCGAAAGCGCCCCCCGCGAATACACGGTCCGCGCCGCCGAAAATAGCGAAATAGTCTTCATCGAGCAGGCGGCACTCCAGCGTGAACTCGAACTCAAGCCTGCCTGGTTCCGCTCCACGCTTTCGTTTATCGCAAACCACTGCCACATCGCCGAGAGCAACCAGAAAAAGCACAAGATCGTGCAGGCGCTCCCGGCACTGCTGTTCCTTTTCAGCAAGCACCTTTCTACCTCGGGCGCGGACAACATCCCGGTTACGACCATCCGCAAGAAGATGCTCGTCCTCAACAACACGGATGCTTCCGACACAGACAAACTATTGCAGATTCTAGAGGGCATCGGACTTTTGAAAGTCGAAGGCGAAACGGTGAGGGTCTCCAGCCTCCAGATTGTCCCCATGCTCTACGAGGCCCTCCGCTACCGCGCCATCAACAAGCAGGTATCGCCGAACATCCTTTCCATCACCGACCAGCTCGTGCTCACCGCATTCGTAAAGGCCGTCCGCGACAACGGGATTCCGCTCAAGAACGGGCATGCCACCGTTCCCATGGATACGTTCGAGTCGCAGGCAAAAAAGACCCTGTTCGGAAGCACCCTTTCGATGCGCACGCTCGCGCCGCTACTGCAAAGCGGGACACTCCAATCCGAGCCTGCGTTTGGCGAGGAATCCGCCCTCGAAAACATCGAGAGCATCTCCGGCGACTTCGAGCATATCCTCGACCTGCTCGAACTCAACCGTATATTCCCGCTGCTCGACAAGAAGCTGGTATAGCGAATTTTTCTATATTTCCGCGCGAAACAAACAATCACCTTAAAACAAGGCTAAACATGAAACTTTCCGCACTCCTCGTGACCCTTTCCTCCATCGCCGCATTCGCCCAGGAAGCCGACCCTGCACAGCAGCCCGGCGGCGGCATCATGGGATTCCTTCCCATCATCCTCCTGTTCGTCGTGATGTGGCTCTTCTTCATCCGCCCGCAGAGCAAGGAAAGGAAGAAGATGGAAGAAATGCGCAAGGCCCTCAAGAAGGGTGACAAGATCATCACCACGGCCGGCATCATCGGCACCGTCACGAACATCGAGGATTCCACGGGCTACGTGACCGTGCGTACATCCTCCACGACCCTCATCGAATTCGAAAAGGGCGCCATTCTCCGCGTGCTGAACGCCGAAGCAAAGTCCGCCGAAGAAAAGAAGGACGAAAAGAAGTAATCCGCGACAAGGAATAACCCATGGCCCTCCTCCCCATCCGCATTTACGGCGACCCGGTGCTCCGCAAAAAAAGCGAGCCGATTACCGAAATCACTCCGGAACTGCGCCAACTGGCACAGGACATGCTCGAAACCATGTACGACGCCCCGGGCTGTGGGCTTGCCGCCCCGCAGATTGGCAGGAACATCCGCCTCGTGGTCATCGACACGGCCATCCCCGGCGAGGAGGACCCGCGTCCCTACATCATGTTCAACCCCGAATGGGAACCCGAAGAAGATGCGAAGCCCGTGGACTACGACGAAGGCTGTCTCTCTCTTCCGGATATCTTCTGCAATGTAGTGCGCCCGGACAAGGTGTGTGTGCGCTTTTTCGACATCAACGGCGAACCGCAAGAAATCCATAACTGCGAAGGGCTCTTTGCCCGCTGTATCCAGCACGAGACGGACCACCTGAACGGCGACCTGTTCGTGGACAAGATTTCTACCGCCGACCGCACGATGAACCAGTCCAAGCTCCGCAAGATGGCGAAAGAGACCCAGGCAAAACTGAAGAAGAAGTGACCGGCGGTTGGTGATTGGGTGTCCTAAATTTTCCGCGCTCTGCGTTTTCGCACTTTCGGCAATAGCGTTTGCCGACGATTTTGAACTGCCGGTTTTGCCCGAGACAAAACCCGTCCAGCAAGCTCTACCGCAGGACTCCGCCGGACAGAAGCAGACAAACGACGAATCCGATTACGGGGCACCCGTAAATTTCACACCGATCGAAGCGACAAGCGTCTCCGAAACGCACAACGCAAGCGCAAACTTGCCGGCAGGCGTCATCGCAAAAAAGATTCCCGAGAACCTGAACCGCCCCCTGAAAGTGGGAGTCTACATCGGAGTCAAGGAACTCTACCTGAAGCTCGAAGGCGAGACCATACACATAACCCCAGCGGGCAACAAGGTGAAGTTCCAGGGCAAGGAAAACGCCGCCACGCTCGACAGCAAGGAAATCTACGGCGAAGGGAATTGCATCTCTATCGCGCCGACGACAAAGGAACTCGCCACCGCGTGCTACCCCGGGCACTTCTACGTAAGCGCAAGCAAGGGTTTGATAAACGCAGTAAACGTGGTCGACGTAGAGGACTACCTGCGCGGTGTCGTGCCCTACGAAATCGGCAAGCTCGACAGCAGCAGGTTCAGTGCCCTCGAATCGCAGGCCATCGCCGCGCGCACGTATGCCTACAAGCACTTCGGCAGCCGCGAATCCATGGGCTTCGACGTGTACGCCGACACCAAGGACCAGGTGTACAAGGGCCTACAAAGCGCAACCCCACTCACCGACAGCGCCGTGAAGGCGACCGCCGGAATCGTGATGACCTACAACGGCGAATTCATCATCGCCTACTACCATTCCACCTGCGGCGGCGAAACCGAGACGCTCGCCACCTGGGAACGCCCCGACCTGCCCTACCTGAAAAGCAGCCCCGACCTGCGCCCCGACGGAACGCCCTGGTGCAGCGAATCGAGCTACAGCAAGTGGGAACGCAAGTTCGGCGACAAGGAAATGGAAACGCTCGCGAAAAAGAATGCGAAAGAGGCCAAGGCGAAAGCCCCGGACTTCAAGAAAATCAAGGACATCGCCATCAAGGATACGCTCCCGAGCGGAAGAATCCTCACGCTCGCCGTCGAAACAGACAAGGGCAAGTTCGAAGTCCGGGGCGACAAAGTGCGATGGCTGTTCAAGAAGGGCGGGACAATCCTCCCGTCGTCGTTCTTCAGGATAGAACACAAGAAAGGCGAATGGACAGTTTCCGGCAAAGGATTCGGACACGGGGTCGGCATGTGCCAAATGGGCGTCCGCGCCCGGAGTGCCGCGGGCCAAGATTTCAAGACCATCCTCACGCACTACTACCCGGGAATCACGCTGGAGCGGTTCGAGAAATGAGTGCCGAGGATCCGGTTTTTGCCGTAATCAGCCAGGGGTGTGCCGCAAATTTCGGCGACGGGGAACGCATTGCAAGGGCGCTAGCCACCCTACACCCGGATTGCCGCATCCTGTTCAGCCTACCGGAAGCGAAGTCAACCGCACAAGGAAAGCCAAGTCAGCAGGTTACGCCTGACGCCATCTACCTGAACGTCTGCACCGTGAAGGGCAACGCGGGGGCTCTGAAGCTTTTACGGGCCGCATCCGAATCGTTTCCGGATGTGCCGCTGTTCATCACAGGGTGCGCCCCGAAGGACTTCCGCGAGGAAGCCTCCAGGTTCACAAACAAAGTAGTTTTTACGGATTTAAAGGAAATCTCCGCCACCTCTGGAATTAGCAACCTTGTCGCGGAATCCAAAATTCCGATGCAAGGCAGGATCCTTCGAGAATCGCCGTTCACAGGAATCGTGAATATCGAGGAAGGCTGTCTCGACGCCTGCGCGTTCTGCAGCACGCACCTCGTGAAAGGACGTCTCAAAAGCTACGCCCCCGAAGGAATCGTCGAGCAGGTCAAACAGCTCGTAGCTGACGGTTGCTCCGAAATCCAGCTTACCGGCCAGGACTGCGCCTGCTACGGGTTCGACATCGGGACAAACCTTGCAGAACTCACGCAGGACATTCTCGCGCATGTTCCCGGCGACTACCGGATGCGCCTCGGCATGGGAAACCCGCGCCACATGCAGCAATACGCAGATTCGCTCTGGGAATGTTTCCAGGACGACCGTCTCTACAAATTTATCCACATTCCTGTGCAGAGCGGGAGCGACAGAATCCTGAAGGCGATGAACCGGAGGCACTCCGCAAGTGACTTTTTCCGGCTCGCCGACGAATTCAACACGCGCTTCCCGCTAGCGACCCTCAGCACCGACCTCATCGTCGGATTTCCCGGAGAAACGGACAGCGACTTCGAGGCGACACTCCAGCTGCTCCGTGACACCCGACCGACGGTATGCAACATCACGCGCTTTGTCGCCCGGCCGGGAACGGCCGCCGCGCGGATGGAGGCCGACACGGCACTGCGCGTACCCGACAGTATCAAGCACGAACGTTCCGCCGTGCTTGCCGCGGCCTTCCAAAAAATCGCGCAACAGAACAATTCCCGGTGGATGGGTCGCGAGTGCCGCGTCACCGCCGAAAAGGCGGGCCACCGGAGTGGCACCTCCATCGCGCGGAACGAGGCCTACCGCCCGGTAGCCCTCGTCGGCGACATTCCCGCAGGCAAGTCGCTAAAGGTCCGCATCACAGGTGCAGAACCCTTCGCACTCATCGGGGAAAAACAGGACTAGGGCGGGCCTCGAGCATATATAAAAAAGGCCCGGCTTTTGCCGGGTCCTTTTCAAGCTTGTCCTTCCGAACTAGTTTCCACGGCGGAGGTAGCCGCGAGTCGTCGTGTAGGAGGCGCGCTGGTACGGGGCATCCACGAACTGCGTGGCACCATTGCCCATGTAGGCGCAGTACTTGTAATGTTCCTTAATGATGGACACCTGGTAGATGTAGGGACCCGTGCCGAGCTTGCGGCCCTGCTGAGAAATCGGATACATCTTGATGGTCACCATCATTTCGGCAACACCGCTCGTCTGGACCGGTTCGCCCTTGTCCGGGAAGCAGTATTGACCCTGCAGACCAGCATTCACAACCGGGTCCGTCACCATCTGGCGGAACACGTTGGGATCCTTCACGCTTTCGGTGTACTGGCTGATGAAGTGGCCAAGGTGGTCAAACACGCGCACGTTCACCTGGAAAGGCTGCGACGTACGGAACGAGATGCTGGAGCAGCTTTCGGTGCCGTTCGCATCCGCATAGCAGCGGCCCATCACCGGAGTCCCGTTATCGCCCTGCACACCGTTGTTGTTTTTGATCTTGGCGTTCGGCCATGTCACAGCAGCACCGGCATGGCCATCAGCACCAACCGGAGCTCCCGTAATGGCGTCCCAGTTGTCCTTGAGCCAACCGTTCTGGTCTCCGCCATCAATAAAGTCTGTCGGAAGCGGAGTAATCAGCAACTCGGCAGTGGCGTTATTCTTAAGCATTCCGTCATCGGACGCTTCGGCCAAAGCCGTCAACTCATCCACATAGAATTCCGGACGGACAAGCGTCGTATCCTTCATGTCGATAACCGTAGTCGGGTTCACAATCAACTTCGTCGAAGCCCATTCCGTCGGGAAGCTTTCAACCGTCTTGCCCGCCGAAGAAGTGATGTAGACCGGAACCAGCTGACCCAATTCGTTTACCACGAACATCTTTTCGCTCCAAGCGTTATGCGCTTCGCTCAGAGGATCATTGTTCGGATAGTTGAACGCAATCATATCGCCACCCTGAAGGGACTTTTCTACGTTATTCTTGTCCTTCACTTTGCCCTTGATATCGTAGACAACACCTTCGGCACCCTTGTCCATGACAAATTCCACGCTGGTCACATACATGCCAAGCGTATCATAAGCGGCACAGGCACCGGCGGCAGCATCGTAGTTGGTGCAGTGCGCCACGACGAGGGTCGGAATCTGTTCCGAGTTGCCGCCTGCAATCATCATGGCAATCGTCTCGTCAGAAAGCGGCGTATTCAAAATAAGGCTTGTCGTCGCCACACCGTCGGTCACGGTAACAGCGGCATCCTTGACTGTCGGCTGACCATACTTGGTCGGAGCAAGTTCAGCAAGGGAAGTCTTCATGTACATGTTGGAACCGTCGGACTGGCGGTCCGCATAGAAGAAGTGCAGGTGATGCCAGGTATTGTCTGCCCAATGGACAGAGCCATCGCCCTTCGGCTGGCAGTTTTCACCCGTTCCCGTCTTGTTCGCAAGAGGAGGTGCCCCCAGAACGGCAAGGGCAGGGTCCGTCACGCAGCCATGACCATTCGCAGCAAGCGTCTCGATATCGACACGGCCCGGAGCGGCAAGGTGTGTACCGCCAAGGTCCACGGCAAGCACGCCGTCCACGAAAATCCACATATCGTCGTCACCCGTGAACTCGAAGATTTCGTGGTTCGGGGACTGGTTCTTGGAATGATACTTGAACTTGGCGTAACCCATCATGGTAAAGCCATAGTTGCGGAGGTGCTGCTGGCCGAGCGTGCCCGCACCGGTAGCGGCAGCCTGGGCGGCCGTCGGAGTACGGGGGCCACCGTTAGCAAGCCAGGAATTGCAGAGGGCATTGGTCTTCGAGCCCATCATGTCCGTCTGGTCACCCGCATACTGGTAATCATACGGCGGGCAGAAGATGGAGAGCGTCTGCGGACCCCACTGGTCACACTGGTCCGTCGAGCAGCCGCCGTTCGCCTTGGTCGCCATATCAATACGCATCTGCGTGTTCGTATCGACGATATCGAGCGGGAAGTATCCGCCGTTACTGTAGTTATAGTCAATGGAATAGACACCCGTAGATACAGACGGGAGGACCAGAACCGTGTTGCTACGCTTGCTCCAGCCGTTTCCGTCGGCATACCACTGGTCGAAGAACTGGTTGTCGCACAACGGAGCCCCGGTTCCCAGGATTTTCACGCCGTCAAGCATGTCGAGTTCTCCCGTAGCGGGATCGGGGATAAACTGCAGGTAGGACTGGACCATGCCGGGAGTATAATACACCGTATTAGCCCAGAAGTTCCCGTTGCACTTTGCACCGCTGATTGCGCCCGCCTGGTACGCTTCGTAACCGCGACGGGTCCATCCCCTGGCCGTCTTGTCGTTACATTCGCCGTACTTGAGTTCCTGGGCCGTCGTAACCCCCTGCAGGTATGTCGGCAAATACGGGTTCAAAACATTAGGCTTGCCATCCTGTCCAATCCAGGCACCGGCCTTAGAACGACCGTTACCGCAGGAATTGTGATAAGGAGCGAGCCCATACCACGCCTGGTCGTAACCGGGATAGTTCTTGGCCAAAATCTTGTTGCCGCATTGGCCACCACAGTAGTTTCCGTCACCCGTGCTGATGTATTCTTCGGAAAAGTTCTCGAAGTCCGGATGATTCACGGGGAAATCGCGAACGATGATATCCAAGTTCGCCGCGCCAGCGACATCGGCGTGAACCGGAGTTAATCCAAACAATCCGACAAAAGCGACGGAGAGTCCTGCTACCAATTTTGTCTTCATATAATCCAATCTCCACCTACTCAACATAGGTTCTATTCGTATATATACATACTAAATATAAACCAAAATCGACGATTTATTCTCTTTTTTTTTCAAAAAGCACCGCAAAAAAGCTGTTTTACGGTTTTGCGTGACAAAAAACATGAAGTTTGGACCTCCAGTCGGGGTCCAAACTTCCCTTTTCGTCAAATTTGTGTGACCCAGTTCTATATTTGGGACATGAACTGGTCCATTATTTTCGCCATCGCCATCGCGCTCATCCTGCTAAGGGTCCTCTACCTGCGCATCAAGGCCAACAGCCTGGAATCGGATTCCTTCAAGAACATGCTCCCCAAAGACAAGCTCGCCGTGCTCAAGGAATGCCTGCTCAACAACCCCACGCGCACCACCCTCGCAAACCTCGACACCTTCCTCAAGGAACAGGGAATCGAGACGGACACCGAAAGCTACCGTCCCTACATGGAGCGCCAGTTGCAGCTGTTGCGCAAAAAGAACGCAATCGCCGAAGACAACGAGCTATACGCCGAAGAAACCGCCTGGGTCGACAGGATCCGCCCCCTGGAGTTCACCGAAGCCGAGAAGGCTTTTGCCGAAGGAAACGAGGACTCGTTCGTCGACCACACGCTCGAAGGCATCTCGCGCCTCTATTCCGACGATGCCATCCTTGACGAACTTTCGAAGCTCGAACCACGCTATGCCAAGGCAACTTCCCTTATCGACGGCTACAAGAAACTCATCGCGCTCCGAGACGAAAGCGGCGCCGACGACAAGTCGCTCGAAGCGCTGCGCAAGCACCGCGATGCCTGGATGAACGATTTGCTCACCCGCACCTAGCAGTTAAAAAAAATTAGTTTGTACAAAAAAAATTCCCCGGCTAGGCCGGGGATAAAATTTTTCCGTTCGCGAGTCGATTAGAACCAGCGCCAGGTGAGGCCGAAGAGTACCATCGTCTTGTACTGGGCGTCGCGGTCCAAGTCCTTGTCGTAGGCCATATCGTAGCCGACCTGGAGTTCCACGTAAGGAACGAGCGTCACGGCGAGGAGGTTTTCCCACTTGCCGTCGATTTCGTCAATGCCCTTGAAGTTCACGAAAGCCCACAGACGGCTCTTGAAGCTAGCAATGTTGGAGAACGCATACTTGAATTCCGTGATGGATTCAAGGCCCGGTTCATCCTTGAACTTTTCGAACTTTTCCGTATCCTTGTCATCGGCAAAGCCATAGCCGTTGGAAATCGTCATGCGGTTAGCAAAACCGAGACGCTGGCTGAACATGTCGTTCGGGATGAAGGCCACACCGGCGACCTGCGTTTCATATGCAGGATCCATGAAGCTAGATACGGCCTTCTTCACTTCGTTGCCCTCGTCGTCCGTGCTGTAAGTATAGCCGGCGAGGAACTGGGTCTCGAAGCGGTTACCCGCGTAAAGCTTGAACTTCTCGGTGATGTTGAAGTCGACCATGGATTCCCAGAAGATCTTGTCAGCGGACTTGCGCTGACCAAGGCCATCTGTCCAGGTCTTGCCCACGGCGAGGTTCACGAGGTTGCGCCAGTTGGCCACCTTCCACTTGCCCGTCACGTCGGCATCGAAGGACACAAGCCAGGTGTAGTTGGAAGTTCCATCCTGCTGCCAGTTGGAGAAGTTGTAGTAGTTCCACTTGACAGCGGCGACCACATCGGCAGTCCAGTTCTCGGGAAGCGAGCCCTCGAACATGCCGCCTTCCGCCATGGCGGGAGCAGCAAATGTGCAAGCGGTAGCGCATGCCAAAAGAAGCGATTTTATTTTCATGTTGTTTTCCTCGTTTTGGCCCGGGCGTAACCCACAGGGCCGGATGTTCGTTTTAAAGATAGCACTTTTTTCGGCAAAATGGGCAGGCGTTTTCTATTATTGCACACATGACCCGCGTAGCCGCGACACTGATCCTGCTCCTGAGCATGCTCGCACATGCCCAAAACGCCTCTCCCTGGAGGTTCGAAGCCGGCGTATCGGCAGGGCAGCCAACCCCGGTCATGATAGAAGCGGGAATCGGCTACAAGGCGCTGACCCTGCACCTAGAAGGGCTCGGCATCCACAAGGGCGAAAACGACTTCTGGTGCGGATTCCGCGGCGGGTTCGACTGGACTTTCTTCCGCGAACTCCCGTTTAGAGTAGACCTGGGCGTCGGTGGCGGCTACGAATTCGCAGAAGCCCCCAACAAGATGCACCAGGCATTGAACAAGGCGAACGGGGCCATGTACCTCTACCCCTACAACTACAAGGAATCCCTGGACGTTTCCGCCGAAATACGGATCCACCTCTTCGGGTTCTTCACCCAGATCGCCTACCCCATCTACTACTTCATGAAGCACGACGAGCCCGCAATCCTCTGGCGGGCCGGGTACCTGGCAGAATTCTAATGCAAAAATCCCCCGGTTTTGAACCGAGGGATTTTTCATGCGGACAGGGCTGCCGAATTACTTCTTCGGGAGCTTGACTTCCTTGCCGAAGTCCACGTTCGTCTTGTTGCCGAGCAACAGGGCGCGCGTCTTGAGCGGAAGGCCGAAGCAGCGGATGAAGCCCGTCGCGTCCTTCTGGTCGTACATGTCGACGTCGGTGAATCCACCGAGGCCCATATCGTAGAGGCTGTAGGGGCTCTTGATGCCGGCCGGGATGATGTTGCCCTTGTAGAGCTTGAGGGTCACGTCACCGGTAACAACCTTGTTCACTTCGGTGAAGAAGGCGTCCATAGCCTGGCGGAGCGGAGTGAACCACTGGCCATTGTACACGAGGTTCGCGTACGTCATGGACATCTTCTGGGCTTCGAACAAAGTTTCCTTGTCGAGCACGAGCTGTTCAAGGCATTCGTGAGCCTTGTACAGGAGCGTGCCACCCGGAGTTTCGTACACGCCGCGGCTCTTGAGGCCAACGAGGCGGTTTTCGACGATGTCCAAGAGACCGCAAGCGTTCTTGCCGCCAATCTTGTTCAGGTATTCGAGGAGTTCGACAGCGCCCATCTTCTTGCCGTCGATAGCCACCGGATTACCCTTATCGAAGGTAATCGTCACGTGGTCGGCCTTGTTCGGGGCCTTTTCGTACGTGGCGGTGTGCTTGAGGAATTCGTACTTGTGTTCCTGTTCCGGGAATTCCAGAACGCCACCTTCGTGAGAGAGGTGCCACAGGTTGCCGTCTTCGGAGTAAATCTTCTTCTTGCTGATGCCGTTCAGCGGAATCTTGTGTGCGGCAGCGTAGTCGATAGCGTCTTCGCGGCTGTGGAACGTCCACTTCGGGTCCTTCCACGGAGCGATGATCTGGAGCTTCGGGTTGAGAGCGGCGTAGGTCAGTTCGAAACGGACCTGGTCGTTACCCTTACCGGTAGCGCCGTGAGCAACAGCGTAAGCGCCTTCCTTCTCGGCAATCTTCACCTGGTACTTGGCGATGAGCGGACGGGCGAAAGAAGTACCCAGGAGGTACGTGCCTTCGTACTTTGCACCGGCGCGAACGGTCGGCCAAACGTAGTCTTCAAGGAATTCCTTCTTGAGGTCGAGAACGTAGCACTTGCTAGCGCCGGTCTTGAGGGCCTTGTCTTCGAGGGCCTTGGCGTCGGGGAAGTCGTTCTGACCGAGGTCGGCAGCGAAAGCGATCACTTCGCAATCGTAGTTTTCCTTGAGCCAGGGGATGATGATGCTGGTATCGAGTCCACCGCTATAAGCGAGGACAACCTTTTTCTTGGATTCTTTCTTAGCCATTGTATTTCCTTTGAGAAAATTTTAGACGAACCAAATATAGAATTAAAAGCCGATTACGGCACCCAGGTAGGCAGACATCGCCCACGAATCCACGGACCTGTTGAAGAAGCGCTGGAAACCCATTTCGAACGAGACCCACATCGTCGACAGCCGCTTCTTCGCCCACGACCAAACCTCCTGCATGTCGAACGCCACGCCCGGAGCTAGCGTCAGGAGCTGGGCCCCGCCAAAATTGTATTCGTAAAGGATGCTTCCCGTCGCTCCAAAATACGTAAGGAACGCGACTCCCGCCCCGGCTTCGACTCCAATAGAGAATCCATCCAACGAGAACATCTTTTCGCAGTCCTCTATTTCCTGTTTTTCGTTTTTCGTCCCCCCCGGTATCGGAAGCCACCATTCATCGTCTCGCTGGTGCCATTCTTCGCGGATATCCTCAAGGTCCGTATTTTCCAGTTCCACAATCGGGCCTACGAACCAATCCCAAAAGCCCTGCGGGAAATGGAACCGCGTATTGACCCGGTACCTCTGGTAGCGAAGCATCACGTCCGTATCAAGGTCTCCCCCGAAAAACCGCACGTCCCCCCCCGCACTAATCCAGTCGCTATAGAAGTATTCAAACTGGCCCTGCCAAACGCCGAGGCAATCGCATTCCTTGGTCGGATTGAAGATTCCTGCCGCAAGCCCCACCAAAAGTCCATAACCCGTATAGGCAGACTGACGCGGGAGCGGGACACTCTTCTTGGCAGTTCGTTCCGTAGAATCCGCGGCAGAGGGTTCTATAGCCGACGAGTCCTTCACCGCAGGTTCAGCGGCCAGGGACGCAAAGGCCAGAAGGAATGTCAAGACAAGGACTCGCATTACCCATAATCTATAAAAACCCAGTTGCCGATGCAACCGGGTCAAATGGGATTCTGGCAATCTTGTTTATCTTGATTAGTATGTGCCCAACAGGGAACGCACCTTCTCCATCATCGCCTTCGACTTCACGCGGGCCTTCTCCTTGCCGTACGCGAGAATCTTGTCTATTTCTTCGGTGTGGTTAAGCAGGTAGAAGTACTTTTCGCGGGCGGCGCCCAGGTGTTCTTCAAGAACGTTCTGCAGCTCCTGCTTCGCGTGTCCCCAGCCCATGCCGCCGGCGCGGTAGCGGGCGGCGAGCGCCTCGGTCTGTTCCGGAGTAGCGAAGAGTTTGTACAACTTAAACACGTTGCAGGTATCCGGATCCTTCGGTTCCTCGATGCCCTGGGAGTTCGTGACAATCTTGCCAATCTTCTTCTTGAGGGCCTTGCTCTCGAGGAAGATGTCAATGACGTTGTCGTAAGACTTGCTCATCTTGCGGCCGTCGAGACCCGGGATAATGCCGGTCGTTTCCTGGAACACGGGTTCCGGGATGGTGAACACGTCCTGCCCAAAATGCTTGTTGAACTTGATGGCAATATCGCGTGCGAATTCCACGTGCTGCTTCTGGTCCTTGCCCACGGGCACGATGTCTGCGCTGAACATCAAAATGTCGGCGTCCATGAGGCACGGGTAGCAATAGAGGCCCATGTTCACGTTTGCATCCGGATCTTCACCGGCGGCGTTGTTCGCCTCGACCTTCGCTTTGTAGGCGTGGGCGCGGTTCATGAATCCCTTCGGCGTAAAGCAGCTGAGCGCCCAGCTGAGCTCGAAGATTTCGGGAATGTCGCTCTGCTTGTAGAACAGGCCTTCTTCGGGGTTCAGGCCAAGCGCAAGCCAGGTCGCCGCAATCTTGTAGATGTTCGCGCGCATCTCGGCGCCGTTCTGCACGGTAGTGAGAGCGTGGTAGTCTGCAATGAAGTAGACCGTATCGTAGGTCTTCGAAAGTTCAAGAGCGGGGCGGATTGCACCGAGATAGTTACCCAGGTGAGGTGTGCCGGTGGGCTTGATGCCCGTAAGGGATATCTTTTTCATGGGCGCAAATATAGCAAGATTTACGGGGCGGTCTAAAACGGCAAGCGTTATTTATTTAAATTTAAAGAAAATGATGCAGAACGAAAAATACATCCTGGTCGACAGCGAAGAAGGCCTCGCGAACCTTATCGCGGACCTCGAACTCTACGATATGGCGGCCGTGGATACCGAGGCCGATTCCATGCACCATTATCTTGCAAGGCTCTGCCTCATCCAGATTACGATTGGCGAACACCACTATATCGTCGACCCGCTCTGTGCCGTCGACATTTCACCGATTTTTTCGACTCGGGCCATGCAAACGGTCATCTTCCACGGGGCCGACTACGACCTGCGGCTCCTGTGGCAGACCTACAAGTTTTCACCCAAAAGCATTTTCGATACCATGCTTGCGGCCAAGTTCCTGGGCGAAGAACACCTGGGGCTTGCAGACCTCGTCCGGAAATTTTTCGGTGACGAACTCAAAAAGGAAAACCAGCGCGCCGACTGGACCATTCGCCCACTCCCGCTCGAAATGTGCGAATACGCCATCCACGACACCTTCTACCTGCACGAACTGTGCGCCATCCTTTCCGAAAAGCTCATCGCCGCAGGGCGCTACGGCTGGCTCATGGAACAGGGACGCGTTCTCATCGAGCACGCGAAGAACCCGGGAGAAAAGACGAACGACCCCTGGCGCATTTCCGGTTCCAACATTTTTCCACCCTGCGAGCTCAACATTCTCAAGTTTCTTTGGGAATGGCGCGAAAAGCAGGCCGAAGCCATGGACCGCCCACCCTACAAGGTGATGCCCGCCGAACTCATGCTCGCCATAGTGCGCGCGGCCCAAGCGCATTTCCCGAACGTGAAGGTAGAACAGCTTCCAAAGCTTCCGCGAAACTTCAGGGACGAGCGTCTCGATTCCTTCAAGGAAATGCTGCAACAGGCCGTTTCCACCCCCGAAAGCGAATGGCCCGAACGCAAGCCCAAGGCTCCGCCTCCGCCAGTAATCCCCCACTCGGAACTCTTAGCCGCCCTCAAGATATGGCGCGACGAGGAAGCCGAAAGCCTACACCTCGACCCCTCGCTCCTGGCAAACAAAGGGCAGCTCATCTGGCTTGCCGCGCCCGGCAACATGGCCTGGGAAGAAAGGTATAGCGAAGCCCACCTCATGTCGTGGCAAAAGGACCTTTGGAACGGGATTCTCCGGAAGAAACTCCCGACAGCAAAACGCATAGGCGAGGATTAGGCCATGTCCCTTCTACCGGCAATCGCACTCGCCATCCTCGTGATGCTCGTATTCGGCAGTAGCCCCATCGTCGACCTCGTCCTCAAGAAACGGCGCGAAAAGAACGGCGACGACGTCATCAAGGAACCCTGGGTGCAGATTCACGAGATTCCGGGCTACAGGGACTCGCACCACATTGCCGCGTTCTACCCGCTCAAGGGAGAGCCCAACCTCTTGCCCATTATCGAGGAACTCGCACGCGAAGGCAGGCTCCTGCTCCCGCGCTGCGAAGGCGAGGGCATCATGAATTTCTACAAGGTCGCGAACCTGAAAAAGGATCTCGTTCCCGGGCACTTCGGCATCATGGAACCGCGGGAAGGTCTCGAAAAGTTCGAAGGCGAAATCCGCGTCTTCCTCGTACCGGGAGTAAAGTTCAACTGGGACGGCAGCCGCATCGGCCACGGCAAGGGCTACTACGACCGTTTCCTCGCAAAATACCCGGGCGCCTACAAGGCGGGAATCGCGACCCCGGCACAAATTTCCAAGGAACCGCTGGAACAAAAGGCGACCGACATCAAGATGGATACCGTCATCGCCTGCAAGCCAAGGTACTAGACAATACTCAATAGTTTTTCAACGGAGCAACAGAATGCAATTTGACAATGACGACAATCGTCGCGGTCCCAGCAGCGACCGCAAACCCGGTTTCGGACGCCGCTTTGACAACCGCAAGTTCGGCAACCGCGATTTTGAAAGCCGCAGTTTCAGCAGCCGCGATTTCAAAGGCAATGATTTCAGGAGCCGTGACTTCGACCGCAGGCCCCGTCCCGAAAACATCGTCACCGCCATGGGGGACGCCGAATCGCAGCCGCAGGTCGCCGTCGGCGGGATCAGGGAAGTCTCCGAGCTTCTCGCCAAGGAGCCCTTGCGCATTCACCGCATCCTCTTCATGCACCAGTCCGGGAACCCCAAGCTCTACGAACTCCAGAAGGCCGCAAAACGCGCTCACGTCCACGTGCAGCAGGTAGACTCGAAAATTCTCGACAGCTACGCAAGGCCGAACCAGGGCGTCGTCGCGCTCATGAACGAAAAGGAACTGCTGAACTGGATGGATGTCCGCGAGGAATTTTTCAATGCGGTAGACAAGGGCGAAAAGAAACTCATCGCCGTCGCGACCAACATCGAAGACCCGCGAAACCTCGGCGCCTGCATCCGTAGCTGCCTCGCCCTGGGAGTCGACCTTTTCATGATTCCGGCAAAAGGCATGTGCGGAATCACCCCGAGTGTCGCGAGGGCATCGGCGGGAGCACTCGACAAAATGCGCGTCTGCCGCCCCGACAACCTGGAAGGCGCCATCGAAGAACTGAAAATGGCCGGCTATCAGATTCTCGGTCTCGACGCCGACACCGAAACAAACCTCGCCGGGTTCGAATTCAAGGACCAGGCGGTCATCGCCGTAGGCGGTGAAGACGTCGGACTTCCGCCTTTCATCAAGAAGAAATGCGACGCCGTCCTCCGCATCCCGATGATGCCCGAAGCCCACTCCTACAACGCATCCGTAGCTCTCTCCCTCGGACTCTACGAATGTGCGAGACTCCGCATCAAGGCCTAAACAAATTTATCTTGGAATAAAAACGGAAGAGAGGTCCGTATGGAAAGCGCAAGAAAAGTCATCAACCAGTTCCTCAAGACAAAATACAGTCCCGCCGAACTGAAAAGCGAACTCTTCAAGGTTGGCGAAGCCGCCAAGGAAGAAGGCTGGACCTTCATGGACGCAAGCTTCCAGCTCGGAGGCAAGGCCCGTGACGACGGCATGGAACCCGACGAGGTTGAGCAGATCCTCCGCAGGGCATTCTCTACCGAAAAGCGCTCCACCGACCGTAGCGAGGAAAAGGCCGCCGCTGCGGCTGCTGCTCCCGCAGCACCGGGCGAAGCCCCGGCGACATCAGTCGCCCCGCAGCGCGCAACAATCATATCGCCAATGCCTGCCGGCATGATCTCGATGGAGCAGATGCTTGCGCTCGGCCTCGACACGCAGTCCATGGAACTGCTGCAGAACTTCAAGATCGACCCCGAGGCTCTTTCCATCCCCTGGCCCGCCGCCGACTGGCGCAAGGACCTCGCGAAGCTCCTCGAAGTCACCTTCGAAAACGACGAGACCATCGACTTCAAGATTTCCGACACGCCGACCGCCACTTCCGAACTCGTCTCGAACATCGTTGACCGCGACGACACTATCAAGAAAATCATGAAGAGCCTGGACAGCCAGGAAGGCGCGCTCATCTGCGTGAACGCGACCAAGGGCGGGGCCGACGCAAGCGACGAAAGCTGGCGCTACCGCTACGCCGTCGTCGACAACCCGAAGATGTCCCTTGCAAAGCAGCTCGCCTACTACAAGGCATTGAACCTCCCCTGCGCCGCCCTCGTGAACACGGGTGCGAACTCCGTACAGGCCTGGATCAAGATTGGCGCGAACGACCGCGAAGAATACGACGAGCGCATCGAGTTCCTTTTCAAGACGCTCGACTCCCAAGGCTTCAAGGTAGATTCCGCGAACAAGAGCCCCACCATGATGGCCCGCATGCCGGGCGTGCTGCGCGGTGGCAAGCAGCAGTATCTCATCGGTCTCGAACAGGGGGCGAAAAACTTCAAGGAATGGCAGGAATGGGTCGAGTACTCCCTCGACGGAAAACCTCTCATCGAACTTGCGAGCGACAGCGAAGAGGCGCCCAAGAAAGATGCGAGCATCATCGAGAACATGCTGCGCGCAGGCGAATTCTTCCTCTTCCAGGCACCGCCCAAGAGCGGGAAGTCGCTTGCCCTGATGGACATGGGGCTTTCAATTTGTTACGGAGAAGACTGGTTCGGAAGTTCCACTTCTTCGAACGACGTGCTCTTTATCAACTTCGAGCTCACCAAGTCCGTATTCCTGAACCGCCTCCACATGCTCGGCAACAAGCGCGGGCTCAGCGCCAACACGCCCAAGTTCGGCTTCCTCAACCTCCGCGGCGTAGCGCTTTCACCCATCGAGACGGCCCAGCTTATCGCGAAGCGCATTCAGGGAGCAAAGAAACTCGAGAACCACGACTACCGCGTCGTCGTCATCGACCCCATATCGGCAGTCCTCCACAATCCGAAATCCATGAGGCTGACCGGGTCTCCGCACCAGATTCTCATGCAGATGGTCGACACGATTATCGCCCTTACCGGATGTGCCGTGGTCACCGCCTGCAACAACGGAGAATACCCCTACCTGGAATCCCGCGCCGACAGCGTCATCTCGCTCACGCCGGTCGAAGGCGGCCTCAACCTGTTCCAGATTAACGGTTCGTTCCGCGAGTTCCCGAAGATGCTCGCACGCGAATGTTCCTGGATCTATCCGCGATTCCTCGTGTAGCATACAACAATTCCGAATAATTCGAAGATTCTAAAGTATCAAGAGCCCTAACCGATGTTCGAAAAAAACGAAAGAAAATTTTCCACAGGACGCGCCCCGAAAAAGCTTGTAGCAGGCAAGTTCCATACAGGTTCTTCCAAGCCGTCCCGTACAAAGGAACAGCCCGTAGCACAGGCAAGGCCTATCCGCCGTGCGCTGACACTCGACGAGAAGAAGCAACAGCTTACGGCTTGGGCCGAGAACGAAAAAATCCCCGGCAAGATTCAGGCCTGGTTCACCAAGGATGCGCAAAGCGACCATTCGGACTGGAGGATCCTGAACAAGCTTGTGGACGGGCACGAATCCATTTCTCTGGAGTCTCCCGCGAAGGACATGCCCGCACCCGAGTGTGTCCAGAAAATTCTGGAGCAGCTCCACAAGGAACACCTTCGCCCCTTCAAGAGAGCCCTCCGTCAAATCTGGTTCCGGGCGACCGGGGACGGCCGTTTCGCCATGCTGATCCAGGCCAACCTCCACGGCAGCACCACCGCCCACGCGAGCAAGACCTTCCTCGAGTTCGTCGAAAGATTCCATCCCGAAATCATCAGCTGCCACCAGCTCCGCTGCACACCGAATTACCTATTCGACCCGACCAAGCCTCTCAACATGCGCGTCGAGGCGAAGGCCGTCTTCGGAAGCGACTTCATGCCCCTTTCCAGCACGGGACTTTCAATGCACGTCCTCGACTGGGCCCCGAAAATCAAGGATACCTGGCTGGAATTCCCACAGAGAATCCGCGACGCCATCCACCCCGCCCCCGGGGACAAGTTCTTCGAGTTCTTCAGCGGTTCCAGTTTCGTTTCGGCAAGCCTCTCTAACGATTTCGAACGCATCGACGCCCTTGACTGTCGCGAAACAGCCATGCTTTCTACAAAGCACAACGCGCGCACCCTCCTCGAAGACAACCTGAGATTCCACAGGGCGCACCTGGAACCGGCTTTCCTAGAAAAATTCTTCTCCAAGGACGAGAACGAAGGCCGCTGGACGTTCTACCTGAATACCGGGAGCGACACGACCTTCAACGCCGAGCTCGCCCAGGCCATCGCCTCGTCCCGCCCCGAACGAATCCTCCTGCAGACATCCGACCTCGAAAACGCGGCGAAAGAAATCAAGCGGTTCCGTGACAAGGGCTACATGCTGCGCAAGACAATTCCCCTGGATCTCGAACCCGGGACCGCCGGATTCGAGCTCCTGATGCTGTTCGTCCCCGACCGGGCAGGCCTTTTGGGCGGTTTCGGGGCCAAAAAGGCCGGAAAACGCCCCGTCCAGCGCCCCGTCGAACGCGTTACGCCCCAAAATAGGGGCGATATTCCTCATTTTGTCCAAAAAAGTTCTCCCCGCAGGCAAAGAAAAGATTAAATTATTGTTAGTTAACTCGTTTTCATTCAAAGGGTTACAAGGTTCTATATGAATTTTTTCAAGTGTGCGACAATCTCCCTCGGCCTTTCGGCCCTGATCGCCTCCGCCTACGTTGTAAAGGAGGGCGACACCCTTTGGGACCTGAGCGACGAATACCTACACGACCCGTTCGCCTGGCCCGACCTCTGGGAAAACAACCGCCACATCCAGGACCCGCACTGGATCTACCCCGGTGACTCCATCTACCTGGGAGACAGCATCCGCGAAGAAGGCGTCATGCAGATTCCTTCCGACAAGAAGAAGTATCCCTGCAGCGCGGCACTTCCCGATTCCGCCCTCCCCAAGGGCAAGGGCTATTCTGTCGAGAGCGCCGGTTGCGACGAAAAGGACGAACGCACCGGCGAATTCGAGAACATGCTCGGGAACCTCCGCGACAAGGACAAGAAGCAGAAAAAGAAAAAGCAGGAAGCCGACACCTATTTCTACAAGCAGCGTTCGGCTCCCAAGATTTTCAACGGCTACTACCAGATACTCGCCCCCGAAGTCTACACCATCGACTCCCTGAGGAACGACAGCAGCTTCTTCTCCATCCGCTCCGGCGAAAAGAAGGAACCCATCCTCCACATTCCCGAGATGGAAGTCGTTGTCGGCATCGGCAAGAAGAACATGCCGGGCCTCAAGAAGGGTGACCTCGTCGAAATTCTCGAAGCAAAGCCCATCGAAGTAGCAAGCAAGCAGTCGCACAGCTTCGACAAGTTCGCACTGCTCCGGCTTTCGGGCATCGCAAAGATTACCGCCATCGGCGACACTCTTTCGCGCGCCATGATCATGCAGAGCTTCCGCGAGATCAAGATCAACATTTCCAAGGCCCGCCTCAAGAAGCCGCTCAACACCATCAACGTCAGCGGCTACTCCGACGAAAAGCAGGTCACCATCGATTCCATGGCCCAGATCCGCTATGCGATGGACCCGATGCTCATCATCGGCAGCTACTCCTACGTGCTCATCGACAAGGGCATCGAACAGGGCTACAACACCGGCGATGCCGTGGCCATCTGGGAAGAAGACAACTCCGACGACTCCATTCCGCCGCGTCTGCTCGGACGCGGGCTCATCGCCAGGGCTGCACCGAACGAAGCCGCCGTCCTCATCCGCGAGGTCTATTCCAACAATCGTCGCATCGAGATGGGGCACAGGGTTTCCATCACCCATAGGGCAAACATAGTCAAGTGACAAAGGCGCTATTCATCACGGCCGCTCTGGCCCTCACCCTGATGATGCTGCTCATGGCGAGCAGCGTGCTCGTCCTGCTGTGTCCGGGCATCTCCGCCAGCCTCCCCCTGTAGGAAGGGGGAACGGCGATGCACTTTTCCAAAGGCAACCTGGTCCTCATCCTCCTGTTCGTGGGCGGAATCATCCTGCCTACGGCAATACTTACGTTCCTCGGGTTCAGGAACATCCAGAACGAGATGTTCCTTGCGCAAAAGAACTTCGACGAGAACCAGGCCGCACTCCAGAAGGAAATAGAAGACGCCGTCGAGAAAGAACAAGAAAAGATATATCAGGAAACAAAGGCCGCCTCCATCTTCCTCTACGAGCAACCGCGAAGCCTGCTCGAATTCGGTAACGCGGCATCCTTCAAGGATGTGCAAGGCATCGAGGCCATCTTCCTCTACAACAACGGGAAGCTCGTCTATCCCGACATCTCGTCGAAGCACTTCTACAAGACTCACGATTTTTCTTCCATAGTCGCAAGCATAAACGAGCAGCGGCTCTTCGAAGCCGAACAGGACACCACCAGCCGGGAAGTTCTCCTCCATAGGCTCATCAAGGCGAATTCACCTTTCGCCACCAAGAACGAGCAGGTACTGAACATCCTCGGAATCGTGCGCCTCTGCTACAAGGAAAAGAACTACGATGAAGCGCTCAAGTGGCTAAGGGTACTCGAAAACAATCCGCACCTGCAGGGCTACCTGCACGCGGACCTCACCCGCTCGGTGAACCTGCTGCACTTCGAAATCCTCGTCAAGCAAAAGAAACACGCCGAGGCCGAGGAATACAGCCTCTCCGTACTGAATCAGTTCTTACAGAGCGAAAGCATCGAGGACATTCCTTCTGCCAAATTCTTCTTCGAGACCGCATTCTCGCAAATTCTTTCCTTTGAAGACCTTCCGCAAGAAAAACGCGAGGCGTTCTGGAACCTCCGGTCAAACTTCAACCGGCAGCTGGGGTACATGGAAATTCTTTCCAAGTACAGGAACCTCTTCCAGGAACTTCTGGACAACGAGTATGCTTCCAGCGAAGGCATTCTCTACCGCAACGATTCCGAAATCACCTTATTTAAAATGAACTACCCCTTCCTGTCCGGGAACCAGGTCGTCATCGCCAAAATCGACCGAGACGCCTTCAGGGCGAGACTTATAGACAAAGTAAAGAACATTTCCCAGCGCTGGAAAAACGTTCCCTTCTCCATCATCGACGAAAACGATTCCCTACTCGCAGGCGCTATTCCGGACAGTTCTAACATACTCTCGCAATCCCGCATTTCCGAAGCTTTCCCATGGGAATTCTCGCTCTACGAGAAGGACGTCTCGGAAATACGCAAGGAATCACGCCAGAGGATGTTCCTCATGTACGGGCTCCTCCTGTTCTCGCTCATTACCGTCATCTTCGGCTCGTTCTTCATGCTGCGTTTTATTATCCAAGAACACAAGCTCCTTGCCATGAAGACGAACTTCCTCTCCAGCGTCTCGCACGAACTCAAGACCCCGCTCACTTCCATCAAGATGTTTGCAGAAATGATGGCGCGAGGGCGCGTCGTGAAAGTCGAAAAGGTCCAGGAATATTCCGGGCTCATCGGCAAGGAAGCCTCCAGACTCGAGAACCTAATCGGAGCCATTCTCAACTACACGCGCATGGAACATGGCACGGGAGCGTTCAAGTGGGAGCGGCTCGACTTTTCCGTGTGCGCGAAAAAGGTATTCGATGCCGTCGAAGACATCGGGGTCGAAAAGGGGCTCGAATTCCACACAAAGTTCGAGCCGGGCGCCTACGTCATGGGCGACTACACGGCACTCTACAGCCTAGCCCAGAACCTCATCGAAAACGCAATCAAGTACACGAACGCACCCGGCGAGGTGACCATCAGCGTTTACAACGAAGAGGACCGCACCGTATTCTCGGTTGCCGATACGGGTGTCGGCATTGCCTCCTCGGAACAAAAAAACATCTTCAACGACTTCTACCGCGTGGGAGACGAAATGACCCGCAGCACCAAGGGTTCCGGACTCGGGCTTGCCATCGTGAAGAGAGTCGTCAAAACACACAAAGCGACCATCTCGCTTTCGAGCAAACCCGGCAAGGGTTCTACATTTACCGTTAGATTCAAGAGGGTTGACTGATATGCAGCACAAAATACTCATCGTCGAAGACGAAGAAATCATCCGCCTCGGGCTCCAGGACAACTTTGAACTGGAAAACTACATTGTCGAGACCGCGGCCGACGGCGAAGAAGCCATCGCGAAGGCAGATTCCTTCCTCCCGCACCTGGTCATCCTCGACCTCATGATTCCGAAGAAAAGCGGCTTCGAAGTCTGCCGAGTCATCCGCAAGAAGCATCCGGAATGCTTCATCATCATGCTCACGGCAAAGACCGAAGAAACAAGCAAGGTCGCCGGTCTCGAAATGGGAGCCGACGACTACGTCACCAAGCCGTTCTCCATCCTCGAACTGCTCGCCCGCGTAAAGGCGTTCCTCCGCCGCACCGAGACGGTCGCCCAGCCCGAACCCGCGCCGCAGACAAGCGATGCCATCGATTTCGCAGACATCCACCTCGACTTCAAGAAATACGAGGCAACCAAGGCGGGAATCCCGCTCGAAATGTCGGCACGCGAATTCCAGATTCTAAAATACTTCTGGCAGCACCGTGGAGAAGTCGTACTCCGCGAAGACCTGCTCACCGATATCTGGGGATACACTCCCGACAACATGCCCTCGACGCGCACCATCGACAACCACATCGTGAACCTGCGCAAGAAACTCGAGGACGACCAGACCAATCCCAAGATCATCGTTTCCATCCGCGGAGCCGGCTACAAGTTCGACGCCTAACAGCAATGCATAGCACGATTCTACATACGACAGCCCGCACGGCCCTGAAGCAAGGACTCCTGAAAGTCCTCGTGTTCCTCTGCGTATGCAGCGTCTGCGTCCATGCCGAAAAGATGAACGCCTCCATCCAGGAGGCCATCTACCGCTTCGAGATGAAGGGCGAAACGGCAGAAGCCATCCGCATCCTCGAAAAAGTCACAAGCCAAGGCGACCGCGAAGACCGAGAAACGGCCTACTTCTACCTGGGAAAAATCCGGGAACTCTTCGACAACCAGAATTCGGCAAACTTCTACTACCAGCAAAGCCTTGCCAATACGAAAGAGACCAGCAAGGCCTACTGGCTTTCCGAGCGAGAGGCGAGCACCAGCAGCACCCCCGAAGCGCTCCTGAAAAAATCCTGGACCCTCCACAGCCCTATCGCGAAGGCCTTCCGCGGAACATCCACCTACCTGCTCCTGCAAAACGGATCCGTCAAGAAGGTCGTGAACGACACGATTATCGATGTCCGCGTGGGGTCAATCGCAAGAACCAGGATTCTCCATATTGACGATTCCGGGATATGGTACCAGAACGAAAGCGGGGACAGCCTTCTCTACAGGCCGCTAAGCAACAAGCTCCCGTCGAGGGCCTATCCCATCGCCGGCAATATCGAATTCTATTCGAACGGAGACGAAGCGATTGTCCAAAACGAAAACGCAGTCACCCTGCTCAACAAGAAGGGCATCTCGTTACAGATTAACGACAAGTACAGAGGCTGCCATATCGAGGGGCGCTACTCCCCCACGAGCCACTACATCTTGAACTGTCCCGACAACGCCCTCCACTTCATTTCCGATATCGACGGCGCCGAGACCTACACCATATCCCTCTACGACGCCATCCAGAAAGTCCTAGTCCAAGGCAACGACATCGTCCTTTTCTCCGGCGGGATTCTCTATTGCTTCGAACCCAAGGCGGGCCCAATCCCCCGATGGAAGCTCCCCTTCAACAACATTGAACAGATCCTCCCCTTCGAAAACAACTTCGCAGTACTCGAAGCCTCCGGAAGGATTTCCCTGATAGAGCATTCCAGCGGCATCCTGAAAAACGTCATCCGCAGCGACGCCGCAAGCATCTACCCCCTCGCCCAGGGAACCATCGGGCTATTTACCAACGAAGGTTCGCTCACGGCCGTCGACACGCTTCTAATCCCGCTGTGGCATTTCAACTTTGCAAGGCCCATCTCGGCCCCGCCCATCCACACCGACGAATCCATATTCCTTGTTTTCAAGGATACGCAGCTGCAAGGCATCGCCCCACACTACTACGGCAAGCGCCCCCTGCAATCGGACCTGCTTACCCTGAAGGTCGCCGCCATGGCCGAAGCCCGAGCCTGGAAGGAACTCACGCCGTTGCTCGATTCCCTGCTCAAGCTGGAACCCGGCAATGCCGAAGCCTGGCTCTACAGGGCGCTTCTGCTCGAATCCAGCAAGGGAAGCGAAAAGGAGCGCCAGAAAGCCTGGTCCGAAGCCGTCCGCCTTTCCATCAGTTCTTCGCGCACGAGTTCCCTCGTGCTGGACCGCTACAGCAAGACCATCAACGCGAAGTTCGTGAGCCTTCTCGCCATTTCGCCAAAGACAATCTACCCGCAGTTCTTCGGAAACAAGAAAAACCTCTACACGGTCGATCCTGCCGCCGAGAAGCTCATCTGCATCAACGCCGAAACCGGTGAACAGCGCTGGTCCAGGACCCTCGAGAAGATGACGAACAGCCCCGTCATGGCCAATGACGACGTTTCGCTTGCGCTTTCTTCCGGATACAACCTGAGTCTCTACGACCTCGAAAAGGATGTGCCCCCGCAATCGTTCCAGCTACCCGGGAAGGCTTTCAGCATCCAGCTATCGCCCTCCTCCATCTACGTTTCCACTTGGAACGGGTTCCTTCTCAAAATCAACCGCTCCGAATATCGCCTCGCCTGGTCCAGAAAGATCTTCACGTCGCCGTTCCTGTTCGCCCTGCACGACGCATCCATCTACACGGCAAGTCTCGATGGCGACATCCGCTACGTCGTCGAAAATTCGGGGCAGCCTCTCGAAATCGCCCCCAAGCGCGCCGGCAGCATCTCGTTCCTAGTCCAGGCAGATTCAGCCGTCGCGGTCGCCACCGACAACAACAGGATATTCCTCTACAGCGCATCCGATCCTGCGCGCGAGCCTGCACAGATCCTTCTGGAAGCGTCCATCGTCTCGCTCCAGTCTACAGGCGGCCACGACAACAACATCCTCGTGGGGCTTGCGGACCAGAGCATCCTCCTCTATTCGCCCTCCGGCAGCCCGCTCTGGAAATACCAGGGTAGGAGCTCCGTATTCACCAAGCCATTCATATCCGGATCGCTTGCCTGGATAGACCAGGGCAGCGAAGTCATCGCGCTCTCCCTCAAGGACGGGACGGTCGCCCATCGCTTCAACACCCCTGGCGGCGCAGGGACTCCGTTCGTCATGAACAGGACACTCTACAGCGCCTCACCCAAGCGACTTCTCTACAGCTTTTCCCTGTGACGGGCGTCACATTTTGAAAAATAAAGGCAACATTTCGATTTTTGCCCATTTTATTCCATTTTAGAAGACCTGTAAATAAAATTTAATGGCAAAAAAACAAAAATCTCACTACATTTATATGTATGAGCGCAATAGGCAAATTTTTCAAATTCGTAGCGTCTGGGTCCCTCACCCTCGTCGCGTTTGGTCTTATGGCCTGCGAAGACGAGCCCAAGGAAAAGGCAACAGCCGATAATTCCGAATATCCTCGTTCGGAAACCTTATATATCGGCGGATTCGACTGGGCCCCACCCACGACCTTCAATCCCCTCGACTACGACCCCAACTTCCCTATCGACGGGAACGTCCGTCTCATGTACGAAACTCTGGTCACCTACAACCAGATTAGCGACAACCTGGAACCCATGCTCGCTGACAGCTTCGTGAAAACGGATTCCAGCATCACGGTCCACCTCGATCCGAAAGCCAAATGGAACAACGGCACCCCGGTGACGGTAGAAGACGTCCTCTACACCTTCCATATCGACTCCATCCTCCCGACCCCGCGTCACGGGAACTGGGAATATATAGAGTCCATCTCGGCCGACAAGTCTAATAACATCGTCATCAATTTCGCGAAGGGCAACAAGAATCCGCTCATTATCTTGAACGCCATCGCCGAAACCTCTATCCTCCCGAAAGCGGTCTTCGAGCCTATCATCGAAGGCGCCAAGGAAGGCAAGACCTACAACTTCGCCAAGATTACCGAATTCAAGAACGACGCGAACCCGATCGTCTCGGGTCCCTACAACCTGAAGACGTTCTCTCCCGACAAGATTGTCCTCGAAAGGAACGACAGCTACTGGGGCAACGCGAACCACGGGGGGAAGCTCCCCGCCCCCAAGTACATCGTCCATTCGCTCTACAACGGCAACAACCATTTCAACAGCGCCATGACCAAGGGGCACCTCGACGTGTCATCCATCTTCCTGCCCCGCATTTGGGATAAGGCCAAGGACAGCATCCGCGCCTGGAGCCGCCAGGAGCCCTACCACCAGCCGGGATCCATCACGACGCTCATCATCAACCACCAGGTGGAACCGTTCAACGACTCCGCCTTCCGCCAGGCTCTCGCCCGTTCCGTAAACTTCGAAAAGATCAAGAGCCGTGCCATCTCGAACTACACACCCGCCATCCAGCCGGGATTCATCCTGCCGTTCGGCCCCGAAAGCCGCTTCTTCAACAAGGACGATGCAGCCAAGTTCGGCTACTCCTTCAACATCGACCAGGCAAAGGAAATCCTTACCGCCGCGGGCTATACCTGGAACACCGAAGGCAAGCTCGTTAACCCGAAGGGCCAGACCGTCCGGACCATCAGCATCGAATGCCCGCAGGGCTGGACCGACTGGGAAGACGCCATCAAGGTCATCGTGGAATCCTTCCAGGAAGTGGGAATCTCCGCCGAAGAAAAGTTCGTGGACTACAGCGTGTGGGACAAGGACCTGCGCCAGTGCACCTTCGACCTCGCCATGAAGACGCAGACCGCCGAGCTCTCCGCGGCAACCCCCTGGACCCGCTTCGACCAGGTCATGGGACATGTCGCATTCAAACCTGTCGGCGAGGACGCCTTCTCCAACCAGGGACGCTTCAAGAATGACGAGGCGAACAAGGTCATGGCAAAGATCCCGACCATCACTTCGCAGGAAGAGCTTACGCAGGCCTACCGCGAACTCAACAAAATCTTCATGCAGACGATACCCGTGCTGCCAGTCATGTACCGTCCTACGCAGTACTACCAGTTCTCCACCAAGCACTGGACGAACTTCCCCACCGAAGAAAACCCCTACGCTCCGCCCCAGCATTTAATTGTGGCCGCAGGCGTCAAGGCTCTGTGGGAAATCAAGCCGGTCAAGTGACATTCAAACGCGCCTCCACGGCGCGTTTTTTTATATTTTCAACGCAACGTCAAAGGAGATTACCGTGGACAAGATTCGCTTTGTTTTCCCGAACGCTTTTACTAGCATGAACTTTTTGCTGGGTGTTTTCTCCATCTGCTGGGTGACCGGGACATTCTCTGCCAACGACCCGATTCTCATGGGCGCCTATTTCATCATCCTTTGCGTGCTGCTCGACAAGCTTGACGGTTTTGCGGCCCGCCTCGTGAACGCAAGTTCCGAATTCGGAGCCCAATTCGACAGCCTCGCCGACCTCATCGCGTTCGGCCTTGCCCCCGCATTCTGCATTCTCTTTGCCTACAAGACGCTCGCGACCCCGTTCTTCGATGCGAACATTCCCCTGATGGCGGTCGCCTTCTCCATCTACGTGCTGTGCGCCGCCATGCGACTCGCGAAATACAACGCCTGCGACAGCGACTCCTACCATCACCACTTTTCCGGACTCCCGTCCACATTCGCAGGCGCAATCAACGCCATCCTGATCGTATTCCTCAAGAATATCGGACTTTTCAGCGACACCGGCAGTTCCCTCATCTACCTTCCCATCGCGGTTCTCCTCGTGACGGGAGTCCTCATGGTGAGCCCGCTATTCCTTCCCAAGCTGCAACCCCGCAAGAACAAGGCCTTCAATATCTTCCAGGCCGTCCTTATCGTCATTACCTACGTGTCGGGGTTCATGTTCATCACCGAGAAGATGATCATCCTCGAATACCTGCTTGTCCTCGTGGCCTGCTACCTCGTCATCGGGTTCACGGTCGGGCTTGTCCAGCGCGGCAGGATTATCGAAGAAGCGAAGGCGGCAAAGGCCGGAAACTAATCTTGCGCCGCAAGGAAGCGCGCGAAGGATTCACCATAACGTTCAAACAGGAGCTCCGGCGCAAGGCGCGGGAGCTCTAGCGTTATGCATTCGAGAGAGCGTTCCTTGCACCATGTCCCGAAACTTCCCGGAGTCGGGTATCCGATATCGGGTTTCCACGGCAGGTCGAACGCTCTCTGCAGACGTTCCACGACAGGCGTGAACCGTGGGGCATCGATGCAACCGATTGGGGAATGCACAGAGATTACCGATTCCGGTTGCAGCCGTTCGACAAGGGAAACTAGAGCGCGGGTTTCCGGCTCGCATCCCGGCGATTTCCCCGGCGAAAGGGAGGTATCGCGTTCGGCTTCCAAAATGGAGCGCGAAAGCACGGGAGCCGCCTCCCAGTTCGTAGTCGCGAAGTTGCGGTTCAGGTCGACCCCGTCCGCGTTTCCGCGGGTGCCAAGGGCGACGCCGTCGGGATTGGCGCACAGCACGACGGCGATATGTTCGAAGTTCCTTTCGAAGGCGCGTACGGCCCGGGAAAGCAGGAACGTCGTCTCGGGCTCTTCACCATGGATTCCCGCAAGCACAAGGAGCCTGCACTTTCCGCGGCTCGGGTAGCAGAGGAGCGGCGCGCCCAGCACGGAGCGGCCGTATTCAAAACTTTCCTGGCGAAGGATGCCGCGTGTTTCCGGTTCGAATTTCATCGCGCCCCCATCGTTCTAGATAAAGTAGGGATAGATGAAGTTTTTGGCAAGAGTATCGAGGTTTGCAAGGATTGCCTCCTTACAAGCGATGTCTGTCTCGCGGTAGATGTCGCGGAGGGCTTCGAGCGAGAAGTTCTCCAGCAAACGGCGCGATGTGGGCAGGTGCGCGATATGCCAAAGCTCCGGCTTGATCTTGCCGCGGCCGGGAACGAACACGCGGTTGAAACCGAACGCATCTCCTGCGGCAAAGCGGGAATCCAGGAACTCGTGAAACTTGCCGAACATTCCCGTAGATTCCTCGGGAGTGAGTTCGACCTCGTAGCCTTCGGGGCAAGCGTTCGCATCGACCACGTCGAGGTCGGTCCCCAAATGGTGGCGGCTTGCGCCGGGGAGTGCCGACCATGTGAGGATGGCGAACATCAGTTTTTCCTCATCCTGCGGGCGTTCCATGGGCCTGCCGAATTCGTCGAGCAGTGCAAGTTCCCCGCGGGCTTTCCGGTTCCAGATGGAAAGCTGACGTTCGAACGGACGGTAGGCCGATTCGAGGCGCAAGGAAAAGCCGCAGTCGCGGGCCAAGGAGCAAAGGCATTCCAGGTCCGCCACAATATCCTTGTGGACAAAATAACCTTTCTGGAATTCGACAAGATCGGGCGTCCCGAGACCATAGGGCAAAAGGCTGTTTCCGTTCACGGCAGGGTTCCTCCCATCTTTTCGACAAGGGCACGCCATTCGGCGGCACTCGCCTTCTTCCGAGCGGAAGCCCTTTTTGCACGGGAGCCCAGAACCGCAGAGAGTGGCGAGGGGTTCGCATGCGTCCAGGCGATAGCGAGGGCGTCAGAGGCATCGAGAGGCAAGTCCGAGGGCTCGATTCCGAGACGCGCGAAGACCAGGTTCGCGACCTGCTCCTTCGATGCGCTGCCATCGCCCGTGACGGCCTGCTTCACCGCCTTCGGCGGATACTCGCTGAACGTCATGCCCCGCTTGCAGCATGCGACAAGGACCGCCCCGCGCACGTGCCCGAGCACGAGCGCACTCTTCGCGTTCTTCGCGAAGAACACGCCCTCCATCGCGAGGGCGTCGGGGCGGTAGCGTTCGAGCAGCGCTTCCAGATCCGTCACGATATGCAGCAGGCGGTCTTCCACGGCATGCGATGCCGGAGCATGCAGCACCCCGTATTCGAGGACGCGGACTTTCCCATCCGACTTTTCGACAAAGGCGTAGCCCGTCGTGATAGAGCCCGGGTCGATTCCAAGAATAATCATGCCTCCAAATTAGATAAATATCATTTGCCCGATGCCTTCGCGGCAAATTCTTATTAGATTTTGACAGAGAGGTTTTTATGGTCATCGATCAAGAACATGC
The DNA here is from genome assembly GCF_002374005.1 of Fibrobacter sp. UBA3629. NCBI lineage: Bacteria > Pseudomonadati > Fibrobacterota > Fibrobacteria > Fibrobacterales > Fibrobacteraceae > Fibrobacter > Fibrobacter sp. UBA3629. The sequence continues at coordinate 128,579 of NZ_DFLC01000040.1, forward strand.
CGGAATCATGCGCAAGAAAACACACCCCAGACAGCTCGGTGTTCCCCTGAGCCGCTGGGGCCGCAACCTTATCGCAAGCTGCCCGTTCCATTCGCCCGAAGAGACGTCGCTATTCTTCTACGATGCGCTCGGCTACTGGCGCTACCGCTGTCTGCAATGCGGAAGCGAAGGCGACCTGGTCGAATTCGTGATGAGGAGCCGCTTCAACGGCCTCGATGAACCTGCCGCACGCGCCGAAGCGATGGAGTTCCTGGGAGCCCAGGAAACAGAACAGGATTCCGAACCCGACGAACATCCCTGGATCAAGGAAATCGGCGGCGAAAAATCCCGCGTGCTCGAAAACTTCGTGCGCTACTGCCACTGGGCCGCCTGCAAGAGCCCCTCTTCCGCCGACTTCTTCGCCCAGCGCGGCTGGAGCATCGGACAGGCCCAGCTCTATGGTCTCGGTTACTACAGCGGCGACCCCGAACCCTTCTACAGCTACTGCATGCTTTCGGGCATCGAACGCCACCAGGTCGCGTTCTTCCTCGACAACCTGGAAGCCTACCACGAGCCCCGCATCACCATCCCCGCACGCAACTCCAAGGGACTCATCCACTCCGTCTACGGACGCTCCATGGAAGACGACGGGATGCACAACCCCTACATCTCGTATGCGTCCGGCCCGACCGACATCCCCTTCAACATCCAGCCCGATAACGAAAGCCCCATCATCGTCGAAGGCATGTTCGATGCGCTGACAGCCGACCTCGCCGGCATCCCCGGAGTGGTCTCGACCATGTACCAGGACCTCACGATGAGCCACCTGTACAAGCTCAAGGCCTGCGGGGCAAACTCCGTCACGCTGATCCTGCGTCGCGAAGCGAACCGCAGGGAGCAGGAATTCCGCATCCAGAACTACCTGAAGATGGCGGAAACGCAGGGACTCCGCTTCAAGTCCATCGTACTCCCCGAAAACGTGACCGTCGACCAGCTTGTCCGTAACGACGGCGCCGACCAGCTCCTGAACCTTATCGACTCGACCGAAGAGGACACCGTCCACACGCACCGCCGCTCCATGCTGCTGCAGGACATCAAGGAAAACCTCGACACGGCGATGGGATGCCCGCCCGACGAATGCGTCGGGTTCCCGCTGGACTCCTTCCCGAGATTCACCAAGGAAATCGACGGCATCCAGTCCGGAATCTTCTACGTATCCTCGAATCCGTTCAACCTCAAGACGTCGCTCCTTTCGAGCATGGCACTCGACCTCATCGAGACAAACAAGGACCTCAAGCTTATCTACATCGCGCTCGAGACTCCGCGCCGCCAGATCTTCGACAGGATGGTCGCCATGCTGACCGGGCTCTCCGTGCTCGATGTGCGCAAGCGCAACAGCGACGAGGGCATCAACGCAAAGATTCTCGAAGCGACCCGCAAGCTCATGGGCTATGTCCGAGACAACCGCATGGAAATCTGGGAAGACCAGCCCGCATTCGACAACAAGGAACTCCTCGCCACCCTCAAGGAAGAACAACGCGAGCACCACGACCTCGTCGTCATCATCGATGGTGTCGACCATTTCAAGGTAACCGACCGTCCCGACCTCGCGGATATCTACGAGCGCCGTTCGTCGGTCATGCTAGACATCTACAAGACGCTCGACATCCCGCTGTTCATCGGCGGAGAGCTTGTCGATGACGACGGCCAACTGATAGCGCCCCGCGCCTACCTGCGCGACTCCGACGCCATCTACTGGCTGGAAGCCAAGGACAACGAGCTCTTCCTGACGGTCAATTCCAAGCGGCTCGGCAACAACAACCTCTACAAGGGCAAGCTCTCCATCGACGAGAATTCCAACCGCATCTGGGAAGCCTGATGTTCACCATCGTAGACTTCAACAACTTCTGGAGTCCGTCGGGCGGTGGCGTGCGCCGCTACCATCTGCAAAAGATGGCTTTTTACGAGAAACTCGCTTCGGCAAGTCCCGATGCAGGTGTCCGTTCCGTTTTCGTGATGCCCGATTCAAAGACATTCACCGAAGTCAAGAGCAATAGCCTTATCATCGAGCATGTGCAGGCGTTCAAGTTCCCCGGCAACTGGGAATACCGCTTTATCTGGAAACTCTCGCAGGTGGAACCCGTACTCGCGAAATACAGGCCCGATATCATCGAGGTGGGGTCGCCCTATATCCTCCCGACCGTCGTGCGCAGGGCGGCAAGGCGCGTGAGTCCCGAATCTAAACTTGTCGGGTTCTGGCATGCGGATTTCCCCGTGACCTACGTGGGCCGCCCCGTCGCGAAAAAACTCGGCGTAGGCATCGGCACGTTCGCCCGCAAGGAAGCGTTCTGGTACGCCCGCAAGGAATTCAAGGGTTTCGACTGCATCCAGGCATCCTCGAAAGAAGCGATGGCGCGACTCCGCAAGAACGGGCTCCCCGACCCGCGCTGGATTCCGCTGGGTTGCGACATCCAGATGTTCTCGCCTACAAAGCGAGACGAAGCCCTCGTCCAGGAACTCAAGGCGGGATGTCCCGAACGCCTCACCATTTTCTTCCCGCACAGGCACTGCAACGAGAAGGGAATCGACCTCGTACTTGGGGCTTACGACATTCTCACGCAAAAGCTCGGGCACGAGCCCGCCATCGTATTCGCGGGCACGGGGCCGAGCCTCCCGCTGGTCGAGGAAGCGGCACGGAAGTACGAACACGTGCGCTACATCGGGTTCGTCAATTCCATCGACGAGATGGCGCGCTACTATGCAAGCGTGGACCTGGGGCTCGCCCTATCGGGCTGGGAAACCTTCGGGCTTTCCATCCTCGAGAGCATGGCAAGCGGGAACGCCCAGGTGGGAGCCGCCGCGGGAGCCGCCTTCGAGCACGTGACGGAATCGGGAGCAGGGACCATCCTCAAGGAACGCACCCCCACAGCGCTCGCCGACGCCATCGTGGAACTCTACCATTCCGACATGGCCGCCATGAAGCAGAAAGCCCGTGCCTACGCCGAAAAATTCAGCTGGCAGGATAGTTTCACCCGCCAGCTTGAACTTTACCGCGAAATAGCTACGAAATAGCCCCAGCGACGCTAGTCATATTCAACGCAGAACAGGAATTCTTCCCCGGGAACAAGCCAGGATCCATCGCAGGCTTTCACATACAGGCGCAGCCTTCGGTGGTCAACCGTTTTGGTGTATTCGCTCTTGGGGCCGCAATCGCCTACGTTCCCCTTGAACTGCATAATCGGCGCGAGCGTTTCCCCAACCTTGATTTCATGTTTCCTCCTAAGTATGATTTTCATTCTTTTTTCTTGAGCCAGGTTCCGCAAAGGAACATCGTGAACACGATACTCGTGATGAGGAACATAGCGATACTGATGCAGGCGAGGTCGCCGATGCCCTTGAGACCGCGATGCGTCGTAAACAGGAACCCGACAAAGCCCGCGATAGTCGTCGTGGAACTTGCCATCACGTTTCTGCCCGTGGTGTCCATCAGCTGGCGAAGGGTCATGTTCTTGTCGCTCATCCAGGATGTTATCATGTGGATGGTGGAATCGATACCGATACCAAGCGCCATCGGAATCACGATAACGTTGTATATACTGATTTTCCCGAACTCGAACAGGTCGGTAAGGACACCCAAAAGTCCAAGCGTCAGGAGCGTTCCCATTCCAAAGGAGATGCAGCCCGCCGCAAACAGCTTGGGTTTCCGGAACGAAACCACGAGCGTACCGAAAATAACCAGGATTATCACGAGAGCAAGCCTGAAGCTATCCTGCTTCACGGACTCGATGACATCGGAAAGGATGAACTGCGAAGAGAACGTGCGCAGGTCCTCGCCGTCGAAATTCCAGTGGCTGTAGCGATCCTGGAAGTTATGAAGCGCCTTCGCATCCCAACTCGGGAAATTGCCGTAGATAAAGCCAATCTTTCCGTAGCTGCCGTCCTTTTCACGGAGCAGGTCGAGCGCCCATTCGGGAATATCCTCGGCCGTAAAAGGCTTCTCGACGGAGGCCAGGTTCCGGAGGTTCGCGATATTTGCGGAATCCTCCCCTTCGACACGGTCAAACACGCGAGCTTCGACCAGGTCTCGGATTTCCTCGATAATTTCGAGGCGCCGTTCCTGGGAATCCAGCGACGGCACGAACGACTTCAGGGTGAGGAAACTCCGGAGCGTAGGATCCTTTTCCACATGCAGACGCACCATCAGGGTATCGTAAAGCATGTCGAGCTGTTCGGCCTTGCTTCCCATGACGGCCGCAGGAGTAGAAGTGGCCCGGTTGTTCGTACGCGTCACGCTCGTGTTGATGCCGTTTTCCTGTTTCTTTTCCGTCGAGACACGACGCAGGTTGCGCAGGTTGTGTTCAAAGTCCACATCCTGGGCAAACCAGAGCGAAACGGCACCGAGCGCAAAGCCTGCAAGAGCCGCGTACTTGAAAAAGCGACGGATTTTATCCTCGTCCCAGGACTTGGGCAACAGCGTGTTATCGGGCGCCTTCGGGATCCCCCCCATGCACTTGATAAAGACCGGAAGCACGAGCACCGAGGTAAGCATACTGAACAATACGCCCATCGACGCCACCACGCCGAACTCGTAGAAGCCGCGGAAGTGTGCCGCAAGCAAAGTGAGGAACGCGGCGATAGTCGTGAAACTTGCAAGGAAGAACGGCTTGAGCATCTTCCTCTGGGCCGCTTCCAGGACTTCTTCCAAAGTCGCATGCTTGTGCAGCAACTTCTGCGAAGTGCCCAAAATGTGAATCGAGTAGTCGATGCCGATGCCCAGAATGATGGAAGCGACAAATACCGTGAACGGATTCAGCTTCCCGTAGAAGAGGGCAGTAAACGCAAGCGTCGGGAGGCAAGCGTACAGCACCGAAGCAGTCACCAGAATCGGGCCCTTCACGCTCCTGAAGAAGAAAATCGTGAGGAAGATGATGAGCACCAGGCTGATGCCGAACGAGAAGATGGAATCGTTCGCCACGTCATCCACTTCCTTGAGGCCTTCGTAAGTCCCTTCCACCGTAAAGCGCGTCGGCACGGGATATGTCTTGGAGTTGAAATAAGCAAGCAGGGAATCGGTCCGCGCGAGAATGCGCGTCACGAACTCGTAATCGGTCGAGGGCCTGAGAAGTTTCGCGTTCACCACGCCGTTGAAGAGAATCTTTCCGGTACTGTCCGGACGCGGGCAACCGATAAGGCGCGTCTTCAGGTGTGCCGGGACAGGCTTTTTCTTGTCCCATTCCTCGGCTTCGGGAGACTTGTCGTCCTTCTTTGCGGATTCTTCCTCGCCCTTCTTGAAAAACGTATCGAACGCGCTCACCGCCTCGTCGGGAAGTCCCAGTTCCTGCGGCAGGTTCGCATCGAACCACACGCGTTCCTTCTTGGTGGGCGCCGCAGATGCCGTTCCGCCTGCAGAATCGGAAGCGGGAGCATCGCCCAGCAAATCAACGACCAGGGGGCCGTTCTTGCGCCCTATTTCGAGTTGCAGGTCTTCGAGGTTGTCGCGGATGTGTTCGAGATGCTTGACCGGCAAGTAGAGGAGCGCATTGTCCTTGAAAAACTTGTTGTCGTTGTCCACCTGCGTCGAGACGTAGTCGCCCTGCCAGTTCTTGCGAATGTAATCGCTGATGGAATCCTGCAGAGCGGCGACCAGTTCCACGTCCTCGCTCTGGATGGCAATCATGAAGCGGTCGGTAGATCCGAAACGCTGGTAAGATTCTTCAAGAGCCTTCACGCTCGGCGTATTTTCGGGAAGCAGGTGCGAGAGGTCCGCATCGAGTTTGAGCCCCGGCTTTACGAGAATCGGGAACGCACAGAGGACGGCGAGCAGCAGGTAGAAGGCCAGCGCCTTGTACTTGTGGGCACAAATCAGGGGTATGTACCAGTTCGAAAATCTTTCAATCAGGGATTTCTTTTCGTTCATTTTTTTACCTACGCCACAGTTTCGTTCTAGGAGAAAATCTTTCCGAGCAATTCCAGGGGTTTCACGAGTATAGGGATATTCTTGTATAGCCACGCAAGCGATTTTGCGAAGGCGTAGCTACGGATAATGTAGGCACCGGCTGCACCCACCTTCTTCGTCTGGAATTCGAAGGCTTCCTTCGCATGCGCAATCACGTCGTCGTAATACCCGTCGATATGCACCGACCTGTCGGCATTGACCGTGACAGGCAAATTTTTCAGGTTCGTATAGAAATCGCGACGCAGGATTTTCGGCAAGAAGAGGTTCATGCTTTCTGGGACCTTGCGACCGCGCGTATCGATAATGCGGGACCCGAAAAAGTGGAGAACCTTCGCCGTAGGCAAGAACCGGTTACCGTAAGCGAGTTGGCAGTTCCATCCACCAGGCATCTCCTTGATGGCATAACCCGACCTGTAATCCGTCTCGGCTAGGCTCGCCATATCGTAGGGGAATCCCTTCGTCACGCACTCCTCCCAGAGCGTATGCCAGGTCTCGAAGAACTTGTGCATCTCGGGAGTGTCCGGCACGTACATCACGCCGCTGTTGAAAAGCTGGTCGTTCAGAATCGGCGAAAATCCCATGCGTTTCGCGTTGTTCAGGACCTTCTTGCGGTTGATTGCCTTCGAGAGGTTCGTGTGGAAGTCGAGCACCGCGTAGATGCCGCCTTTCCATTCCTCTGGAATTGAGAGGTCACCCACGACAGCGATATCGGAATCGAGGAACAAGAAATCGCCATCAATCACGTTCCTTATCGAGGTCTTCAGGAAACGCGAACGAAGCATCGGGGTGAGTTTTTCGTCAAGCGTGAGCGCCTTGATCTCGTCGACCGCATCCTTGAGGGCGGCACGGTTACCGGTGAGAGTCGCAAGCGTCCTGTCGTCGGTCAAGAGCGTCACAAATGCACCCGGATTGTGGACCCGGAGAGATGCAACCGCCACGAGCGTCTGCTCGCAATAAAAATCCTTCGGGGAACTTGTCAGGACAAAAACATACTTGGTCATGGAATCAAACCTCTCAAATGGAAAAATAGATTTATTTGCGCACGAACGGACCTCCAGCCCGGTCATTATCCGATGAATTAACTATATTGCAGGACGAAATAAAGCGGGGAAGAACCTTTCCTTCCGCAACTCCAGGAGTCAAAAAATGTTCAAGACCATCGCTATCGGCTGCGACCACGCCGCGTTCGAATACAAGGAAAAGCTCGTCAAGTTTCTGGAAGGCAAGGGCTACAAAGTCCTTGACATGGGAACGGACTCCACGGAATCGTGCGACTACCCGATTTTTGCGGACAAGGTCTGCAACAAGGTGACTAGCAAGGAAGCCGACTGCGGAATCCTCATCTGCGGCACGGGCATCGGCATGAGCATGGCCGCGAACAAGCACAAGGGCATCCGTGCGGCAGTCGTAGGCGACCTCACCTCCTGCGAATTCACGCGTCTCCACAATGACGCGAACGTGCTCTGCATGGGAGCCCGCATCATCGCCTACGCCCAGTGCGAAGTTTTCGCCACCAAGTTCCTCGAAACGGAATTCATGGGCGGCAAGCACAAGAAGCGCATCGACATGTTCGAGCCGGCATAATCACAACTTTTTGCTCCTTTTTCGCATTTTTTTTGCTAAATTACTTGATGTATGGTACAGTTTAGTCAAACTTCATGGCAAGAGTTCTCGCTTCCCAATGTCCTGGAAACGCTTCGATACGCTCCCATGAACTTGACTATCGGGAAAACCCCGCTCCTTCACTACGTATTCCCCCAAGAACTCGTTCCCGGTGCGACCATCCGCTACCACCTCCAGTGCGGGTTCAAGGCCATCAAGTGGACCGGCATCATCAGTTCGGTCAAGGAAAACCAGGTCACCGTCCGCCTGGGGCAGGGTCCGTTCCGCGGATTCACGGGCAGCCATAAGTTCGCCCCCGAAGGCCACATGACCACCTGCTACGACGAGTTCTCCTTCCAGGGCTTCATCGGCATATCCGAGGAGGTCTTTGCGGGGCTCATGGCGAACGCGAACCTCGTTTACGGCATTTTTGCCCGCAAGGATACCCGCGACGTGATGCTTTCCATCGAATCCCAGAAAAAGACGCAGGCGTTCGAATCCCTCGACCTGGGTGCCACGGCGGGTTAAGCCCGCACCGGGGGTTCCGCCATGTATTCCTCACTGGAACAAGCACTGCTTGACCTGGAAAAGGCAGGCATGCTCAGACGTATCCACGAAGAGGTGGACCCGTACCTGGAAATGGCAGAAATCGCCCGGCAGGCATCCGACAGCAAGGGGCCGGCACTGCTTTTCGAGAAGGTAAAAGGGAGCAGGTTCCGCGCCGCATGCAACATCTTCGGCACGCGCGAACGCATGGACTTTTTGTTCCACGACACGCTCGAAAGCACAAGGACCGCGGTCCTGTTCAAGTCGAACCCCGCAGAATTCTTTAGGCATGCGGGCCCCGCCACGTTGTTACGCGCGGCCAAGGCAGGCATCCGTTCACTCCCCAGGTGTTCGGGCAGCATCCGCGACTTCGAGGAATGCACGCTCGCCGACCTCCCGCAAATCGTAGGCTGGCCCGAAGACGGCGGGCCGTTCCTCACGCTCCCGCAGGTGGCGACACTCCCGAGTGACGGCGCGAAGATTCTCACTGCGAACCTCGGCATGTATCGCGTGCAAATCGCGGGGAACGACTTTGCCCCCGACGAATGCGGCATCCACTACCAGATTAACCGCGACATCGCACGGCACCACCGGAAGGCCATCGAGGAAGGCCGCGCTCTCAAGGTGAGCGTATTCCTGGGCGGGCCGCCCGCACATACCGTCGCCGCAGTGATGCCCATGCCCGAGGACCTTTCGGAACTCACCTTCGCCGGAATGCTCGGCGGGCGGCGTTTCCGCTACTTTATGCACGAGGGCTACATCGTCTCGAGCGATGCGGACTTCTGCATTCTGGGAGAGGTCGCGCCCGAACTCAAGCCCGAGGGGCCATTCGGCGACCACGTGGGCTACTATTCCGGCAAGCACCTCTTCCCCTACCTGAAGGTAAGGAAGGTACTCTGCAAGAAGAACGCGATTTACCCGTTTACCTCCGTAGGCAGGCCCCCGAAAGAAGACACGATTTTCGGCGAGTTCATACACGACATTACCCGACCGATGGTCCCCTCGTCGCTCCCGGGCGTAGAGGCAGTCCACGCGGTCGACGCGTCGGGAGTGCACCCGCTGTGCCTCGCCATTGCGAAGGAAAACTTTATACCCTACATCAGGCCCGAGGAACGCGAACCGCTCGAACTCCTGAAGACGGCCAACGCGTTGCTCGGTTTTAACCAGGTATCGCTCGCGAAGTACCTGATACTCGCCGCGAAAGAAGACGCGTCCGGATCGCTGGACGTCCGCGACGTTCCCGCATTCTTCGCGCACGTACTGGAGCGCGTAGACTTCGCACGTGACCTGCATTTTCAGACATCCACCTTCATCGACACGCTCGACTACACGGGAACGCGTCTCAATCACGGCTCCAAACTCGTGATTGCCGCAGCAGGCGTCAAGTGCCGCGAACTACGCAAGTGCACGGGCGACCTCGACGGGCTCAAGCTGCCCGTGGGCTTCAGCAATGCACGAATCGCCATGAAGGGCGTGCTCGCCATACAGTGGGATGGCGGCAATAACGGTAGCGTATTAAACGGCGGCGCCCCCGCTCCCGAAAACATCGCACAACTCCGCGACGCCCTCGCAAGCTGGGAAGTCCGCGAGAACTACCCGTGGGTGAGTATCGTGGACGACACCTCCACCATCGGGGGCAACACGCAAAAGAGCCTGGACGATTTCCTGTGGCTAACGTTCACGCGTTCCGACCCCGCGCAGGATATCTACGGACTGAACGAACGCTTTGTTCAGAAGCATTGGGCTATAGAGGCCCCGCTCATCATAGACGCGACCATCAAGCCGCGCCACCAGAAGGCGCTCGAAGTTCCGGACAACGTTGTTTCAAGAGCGAAGGAGGTTCTAGAAAATGCACGCTAGAGCCACCCCCGCCAGAGCCAGGACTCTACTTTTAACGGCAACAATCCTCGCCTCGGCGATTGTCCCCGCACAGGCGCACAAGTGCGGGACCATATTTTCCATCGACAATTTCCAAAAAAAAGGAAAGGCGCCCATCTCCGCGAGGAGTACACCAAGCTTCTGCGAAGCCGAAGCCTACTACGACAGCGTCTACAGCGAAGAAACGGAACACTTCCAGATTTTCTATACTCTCTCGGGGCTCCACGCCACGACGCTTCCGTTCATCGACAGCCTCAAGGCATCCCTTGAAAACGCATTCGAATTCGAAGTCGACAAGCTCGGCATGCGAAAGCCTCAGGGTCGCGATACGACGCACCATTACAGGCAAGCCGTCAAGGCAGGGCTCTACCCCATCGAGGTTGTCGAAATCGATTTTTTGCGCGACCCCTACGACGTCCTAAAAGCCGCAAGCTGCAACGGATGCTTCGGAATCACCCACCCCGACTATAAAAAGGACTACCGCAAGTCGCAAATCATCATCGACAACGACTTCTATTACGTTCCCGAATCCGGAGTGACGACAGATACGGTAGATGTCGGAGGCAAGTCCTGCCCGTACACAGTTTCTACCGAACCCCTTACCAACGCCGCATACGGATACTCCTATGCGGAGGAATGGGCGAAGGGCATCCGCGTCACCGCATTCCACGAATTCTACCACGCAATCCAGTTGCAGTACATGGACCTATTCAAGTACAGCACGTTCTGGACAGAAGCTTCCGCGGTCGGAATCGAGGAAGCCGGCGCTCCCGACATCGACGACTACTTTTTCCACATTTCCACCTTCATGCAGGAAACGGGGTCATCCATCGACAGGATGAGCGACTATGGCGTGAGCCTCCTGTTCATCGACCTCTACAACCACATCGACAAGTTCTTCGACAGAAACATCTGGGAACAATACGCGAAGCATCCCGGCACACCATTCGAAGAGGTTCTGAAGGCCGTTCTTGGCCAAAAAGGACTCGACATCGGAAACGTGTTCCACGACTTTGCAACCAGGCTCTCCTTCTCCGGGATCCGGGCCGCCGCCATCGATTCCAGCGAATGGATTTCGCCCGATCAACCGCGCTGGAACAATCCGCTGATTCGTACGAGGGAATCGTTCGAGCCCGACACCACCAACTTCGCCTACTCGTTCTTCAGGGGCGGAATCCCGAACATCAAGGACTTCAAGGGAAAGATAACGGCGGCTCTCTTCCAGTTCGGCAAGGCCGAACTTCGCAAGGTGCACACGACGGCGACTCTTGATTCCATCGTGAACGACAGTTTTGCCGCCGATTCCCTCACATGGATTTTCAGCCGCATCGATACCGCAAAATACATTCCCATCCTCGTTCGCGATTCCACGCTGCGAGCCTACCCCGTGCCCTGGCGCGGATCCGGGCAGCTCTGCTTTACCCCGCTGCCCGAGTCAAAAAACTTTATCGAGATAAGGAACGGGCGCGGGGAACTCGTCATGCGCGAGCCCTACACGAGAGCGGCGCACTGCATCGACGGCGACATCATCAAATCGAAAATGAAGCCGGGCGTATATCGCTTCCGCGCCGGTTCCAGCGGGAAGACGGAAAAGTTTATCGTCGTTTATTAGAAGTCAAAATGCCCGTATCGGCAAAAAATAGGACTAAATCGAAGAAAAAACCGTTTTAGTCCTATCTTTGAAGCGCAAAATCACTAAATCATAGGATTAAACACTCCAAAAAAAGTGATTTAGTCCTATCTCAGCAAGAAGTTTTGGCGAGTTGAGTTAAAACGCTTAGCAAAAACGGGTCTTTGATAGGACCAAACGCTCCAAAAAAGGCAGGTTAGTCCTATTTTAGAGCAAATCCCCGATCCACGGGAAGAGATTGTCCTGTCTTTCGAGTTTGACAAGGAGCGACGTATCGGGTTTCTTGCGGCCCATCGCAAGGCCAGTCATAGCTGCGGCATAAAGGGCGCAAACATTCTTGTAATGGCCGTTTTCACGAGCCTTCGCATATTCGGCGGCAGACCTGTTGTGAATCATGAACGCCCAGTCCGAAGCCTGGAACAGCAGGAGTTCGCGCGCCATCTGCTCGTAGAACCGTCGGAAGAGTTTTGTCTGCGCGTTCTTGCCGCTCTTTTCGCAGGCGACAAGAGCCTTCTTGAACGAATCCATCATCCCGCGCATACGGAAAAACAGCGGATAAGCAAAACAGACCTCGTCGTTCATCCAGACTTCGCCGAAGCCGCCCTCGCCCCATGACGAGAATATGGGACTGTGGACATCCGAATCGCAAGAAGAATGCATCGTGGATTCGAGCGAGGCCATTTCCACGACATTCGAACTTGCGGCACGTTCAAACATTTTCTCGATAAAGAGCGGTCCTTCGAACCACCAGTGCCCAAAGAGTTCCGCATCGTAGGGACAAAGTATCGAAACCTTATTGCCGTCCATCTTCGGGAGAAGCTCGGTGACGGTCGCCTCGCGGTTCGCAATAAAGAGTCGTGCGTGGTCTTCGGCAAGGCGCATCGCATTCCACGGGCGGTAAATCTGTTTTTCCTCGCTGCCAGTAATCCGGTAATACTTGAGGCCCGTTTCGATAGGGGTATCGCCCGCCATGAAATAGTCGCCGAGATAACCGGGGGTGCGTTCGGTCGCGATATCCTTGAAGAACTCGCGATACTCGGGATGCCCGGGATAGCCCGTTTTTCGGCTCCAGACTTCCATCGAGCTGCTCTGCTCGCGGCCCATGCAATAAAGCCCCGCAGGGGTCTTTATTGGCGCAAATACGCCGTATTTGGGCGCGGGCTTTGCCAAAAGCACGCCATGGGTCTCGAGGAAGAAATATTCAAAACCGAATTCGGCAAGCAAAAAGTCGAGTCCTTCGAAGTATCCGCATTCCGGAAGCCAGAGTCCACGCGGCTTGCGCCCGAACGCTTCCTCGAACGCACGGACCGTAACGCCCAGCTGCAAGCGGATGGACTGCACATCGGACTGGTACGCAGGCAAGAAGGGATGCGTCCCCACGCAGGTCAAAAGCGTAAGTTTGCCGCAATCCTCCAGGCGCTTCAGCACGGGAACAATTTCGCAAACGCAATCGTTCTCCCAACAATCTATCAGCGCAATCTGGCGACGGTAATAGAAATCCACCACCGTAGCGAGATCCTCGTTTCCGTAGGTGCGGTCCCGCTCTCTCTCGATGAGATCCAGCTGTCGACGCAGATGCTCCGTAAACTTTTCAAGGAGCAAGGGATCGGTCATCATCGCAAGCAGCGACGACGACACGCTCAGGTTGAGAATCCCCGGCACGCCCTTCTCCTGCAGGCGCCAGAGCATCTGCACCAGCGGCAGGTAGGTTTCCGCCATAGCCTCGAAGAACCAGTTCTCTTCCAAGAACCGGTCATAGTCGGGTTCGCGCACAAAAGGCAGGTGCGCATGCAGCAGCAGATGTATTTTGCCGGGCGCGGTCAATCAACCCTCCCTGTCCAATCGAGCAGGCTCGCCTACTCGGTGCGCTTGACCACGATGGGGACAATCGTTGTCGGGAAGTCGCCATCCTTGTCGGTCGCGAACACCGGGATGATCTTCGTGGAATCGGGCAGATCCTCTTCGAAACTGAAAGTGCCGTCCGGGTTCAGCGGGAAGGGTTCTCCGCGCACCTGCAAATGGGCATCGGGACGCGTTCCGCCGTAAACGATAAGGCGAGTTTTCACCCACAGGAAAAAGTCCTTGCCATAATTCACGGAATCCTTCGGGAGTTCGAGCTTGTTGCTCTTGAGCGCCGCACTCGAAAGCGCACCCGAGGAAATGGAGCCCGAGGAACTCGAAAGGCCGCCCGCCATCTGTTCGAGCCAGGTTTTCGCGGACATGCTCGAAAGCCCCGAGCTGCCGAAGCCGCCCATGGCGGCACCGCCGAGGGACGCCTTTACGAACACGTCATCCACATTCACTTCGGAGCCTTCCGGAGAATAGGCCTGTACGGGTACGGATTCCACGAGCGGCATGAAGTTCTTGCCGTCGGCGAAACCGAGTACGGCGACCGTGGATGCGGAAGCCTTGTTTTCCACATACCAGCTGCGGGCGTCGGCGGGGACTTCCACGTCGCGGAACTTGCGCTTCTTGGCGCGCTTCACGGTGAGGTCGCCGGCAACATCGAACAGGCGGAGCACAAGCTTGCCCTTGCCCTTCTTCGCGCGCTTGATACGGTCTTCGGAGACTTCCCAGAAGGCCTGCATCCAGTTCGGATCCTTCTGCATGAGCACGAGGTATTCCGGATCAAAATTCTGGGCCATGCTCGCCGTCTTGGTGACAGGCTTCGCGGCAGCCTTCGCAGCAGGAATCTTCACGGCAGGCTTTGCGGCAACCTTGGCCGGCTTCTTGGCGGTCGACTTCAGTACGACATCGGTCTGCTCGGACGCCTTCGGGGCGGACTTGGCAGAAGCCTTTACAACGGGCTTCACCACCGCGCTTGCAATGGTCTTTGCGGCAGTCTTCACAATGGACTTTGCCGTCTTTTTCGGAGCCGTAGCCTTCGCGGCCTTATCGGCTGTCTTTGCCGCCGGCTTCTTAGCCGAGACCGTTTCGGCAGCCTTGCTTGCCACCTTCTTCACAGCCGACTTGATTGTCGCGGTCGTCTTCTTCACGGCCTTCTCGACCGTCGTCTTCGACGCTTTAGCCTTAACTGTAGCACTTGTCTTTTTCGTAGCCATTACAGCCTCCTTCAATAAAACTTACCTGCGCGTCTGTCCCCAGGACCCGATTCCCATCAAGCCGAGACGAATCGCCATGAACGTCTCTTCCCAGTTGGCCCTGGAATCAGAGAAGCGCTTGCCGCCCTGCAAAGCAAGGTCGATGGTCGTCCCCTTCTTTCCGAGAGGGAATGCAGCGCCAATAGAACCGCCCATCTCGAACACGTCCTTGATGTACCAGTTCTTGTACCAGGCGCCCGCACGATAAGAAATCCTGTCCCAGTAGGGGTCGTAGTAAAGTCCGCTTCCGTCGCGCTGGTAACCGACGGACACGACAAAATCGCTCTGCGTTTCCGTATAGGAGGGCATGTCGTAGCTGTGTCCGATATTTTCAATGTCGGCATCCCACGAGCGCCACTGCAAGTCCGCCATCACGTTATGCCGCCTGGCCAGGCGGTAATTGATACCCGTCGCAAACATTGCAGGGACATCTATGGTACGGTCGATCCTGTTCGGCACTAGCGTGTCAAGTTCCGAGAAGCGGAAATCAAAGTCGAGCTTGTTCAGGAGCGTATGCCCCGTAGTATAGGAGAAGTAGAATGACGCCACGCGGCCCCTGTACATCACGGAACCCGTGTAGTAGGCAGGATGGTTCTCTATTTCCCAAGAACCTTCCACGTAGTCCGTGAGCAAGGAGTTATTGGTCGCCCATGCGTCATCCTCGGAAACATCGCTGTTGTCGGGGCCAAGCGTAAGGCTCCTCATGTTGCTGCCCAGGACGATGTGGACCGAGAAGCCCAGCGAAACACCACGGAAGAACGGGAGCCTCACCGCATAGCTCGGGATAATCTCGTAGACGCTACCCTGGTATTCAATCTTGGCATCGGCATTGCTTACGGAATCCTTTACGTCTTCGAGAAGCGACGTCGAATAGCTCTGCCAGAGCGAGAGTCCCAACGCCCCGAAGTCCCCCATCGGGAAGGAGAGGTTGAACGAGGGAAGAGAAAGCGTCTCGGTGAAATAGCTCTTGCCGTGGCTCTCGGCAGAATACAGATCCATCAAGAAGTTCAGGTTGAACACGACCTTCGTATCGAAGGCGATTCGTGCAGGGTTCGTCACGACAAAGCCTTCGGCCTCGCCCGTCTTGGCACCGCCCGCAAAGCCACGACCCGCGGCCCCCGCAGACCCGCTAGCAATCTGCTCCTCGCCCAGAGCATCGACGCCAATCATCGAGGCAGAGGCAAGAGCCGCAAAAAAGAGGATCAATCCAAAAAGCTTTTTCATTCTTCACCCCGCTTGGTTGCAAGCCAGAGCTTCAGGGTCGCCGGCTGGTTCATCATCGATGTAAAGTCGTAACGGTTGTAATCGAAAACGCCGAGGAACACGAAGCTCGTATCCCCTTCCGCCGTCTCGTAGTTCATGTAGGTCGAATCCTTCGCCTGCAACACGGGGAAGCCAAGGCGGAGCATCATCTTGAAATTGTCCCCGTTTCGCGCCTGGTTGATGAAGCTGCGCATGCCCAGAGTGACCTGCAGCGAAAGGGAATCCCCATCAAAGAAAACCATGTTCGGATGTCCGGATTCGACAACCTGCGGGCGGTTCAGCTTGTAGTTTTCCATCTTGCGCAATTCGGTGCCCATGCTGTCGATGAACGAGCCAACAACAACCTGCACGGGCAGTCCCAGTTCGCTCTCGCTCCCGGAATCGTCCCGGGCAAAGGTGAACTGAGCAAGGACCACGGCCTGGCGCACGTCGAAGCCATCGCCTTCCGCAAACGGGAAGTCGTCGCCATAAAATTCTGCCAGGGCTTCCATAATTTCCTTGGACGGGAACTCCACGACCAGAGAATCGAAAGCACCGCCATGAAGCACCAGGCAATCGCCACAATCTTCGTTATAGGTAAGCACGTTCGCCATTCTAAAGGGCGAAGCAGCCTTATCCTTATATTCTTCATCCAAGAAAGTCCTCATGCGGAATATGGTCGCAAAGGAAGCATTGCTCGATCCGTAAAAACGGTACATGTGTTTCGCGTTCGGTGCAGAGAGACGTATCTGCAAACGGCAGGCAGGGCCCGCCTTCTTGATATCTTCCATGATGGCGAGGGGCAAAACGAACGTCACCACAGAATCCTTTGCCCCCACGGAAATTTCATAAGTCGTGTCGGCAGAATTGTCCGCCTCCCATTCCTCAAGTTCCGCGTGCCATGTAGAATCGGCAATCTTCGCAATGCTGTCGTTGAAATCCTTGGATTTTCCGCGTTCCACCTTCCAACTGACGTTCATCTCGAGCGTTTCCTCATAAGGCAAGGAATCGCTGGGGAACTCGTCCGCGGTATAGAATGGGTTGAACACGTAAAGGGCAACGAAGGAGATTGCAGAATCAGCATTGTCAAGCTCGGCAAAGAAGGCAGAATCGCGGAAAGCGATATCGAGCACCAAGTCGCGCGAAATTCCGGCCTGCGCCCCCAAGAGGGCGCGATCCGAAGCAGAAAACACCTTGCGCCCTTCATACGTCTTTGCAGACACGGGCAAAAGTCCGTCTACCGTAAGCGTCTGGACCCTGTAGCTATCCGGCAGGCCCTGGTCTTTAAGCCAGCCGCTGAGGGCGTTGTTGTCGGAATCAAACAGGCACGCCGACAGCGTTAACGCCAAAATCGTCAAAAAAGACAATAAAACAACTTTTTTCTTCTTCACTCGGTACTCCGTATCGAATTGAACACTTTTTTCGGGCATAAATATAGAAAAAGAGCCCTGTTTTCGCCCAATTTTCCCATCCAAAAGACCGTCATATCGCAATAAGCCGTCCATAGACATAAAGTCAACGGGAAAAAACAGCACTACGTGTACGCCGTTCAAAAAAAAACATATATTTTGAATAAAGTAGGAGGATTTTCATGAAGTTCAGATTACGACTAGGCAAGTTTTTACTATCCGTAACGGCCGTTTTTTGGGCAAGTTGCTCCGACAACGCCCAGCCCCTTTACGGCACTATTGGCACCGACGATTCCGCCCCGGAATCGAGCGAGTCCCTCAAACCGCCTTCTTCGGCCTCTATTGAAGAGACATCCAGCAGTTCCGAAGCGACATCGAGCGAATCTCCCGAATCGTCTTCCTCGACTCCGGCAGACAACCTCTCCAGCAGCAGCGCCGAGCAATACAGGCTCGCCAGCGATTCGAGCGTCACCTGCACCTCAGAGCAAATCATCTACAGTGAATGTGTGTACTTAAGCACAAATAGTGATAGGCCCAGAACCTGTCCTTCTCTACAAGCTGACCTAGAGAACAATACGACACGTTCTATCGAGGAATTGGCTAAAATAGAAGACGAGCTGGAAAATTGCTCCGACTTCTATGCGGAACCCGTTTACGGGGTTCCTGCATGCATGAACCAAATGAGAGTCCGCTTTGAATACAAGTGTTCCGACGGCAAGACCTATACAAATTTAAGGGCGAAGGATGGGCTAATTTATACAGAAGCCGCATATGACAGTTTGTTCAACAGCAGTTCCAGTTTCACTAGCAGCTCCAGCGAGGCTTCCAGCAGTTCCGCGGCCCCGTCCCCGCTTTGCCAAAAAACGGATTTCGCAGAAAAAAACGAAGTTTCCAACAACTGTATAAATGAAAAACTGGACAGTCTCGCTGCAGCCGGCGAAAACGTCACCGACAGCGTACGCACATGCGTCAATCGTTCGTTCCCGTATGACGAGGGCGAATACGCAAGGACCCAGATTTGTGACGGCGACACGACCGTAAACCCGCGCTACCAGGCAAAACTGGACTCCATCCGCGAAGAAGTCGGCAAGGCAATCAAGGACTGTAAAACACCCGATGTTCCGGCCGATAGCACAAAAGCACCCGCAGACAGTCTTCTCTAGCAACAAACAACTGGCAACTAGTTGCCACAATTGCTATATTTGCGCTCGTAAAATCAAGAGGACATTATGGCCCAATTTAACGCGCATTTCAGGAACATCAACGGGGACGACACCTACCCGCTGACCGACGTCATTTACAGGAGCAAAGTCGACGGCAGCCTGCTCGAAGTCGAACATGACCGTGCAGCCCTTGCCAGCAAGAGCCCCGACGAATGGAAGAAGCTCTTTGCCGAACGCCGCATGAGCTTTGAACCGGCCGACATGAGCGGCATCTGGAGCAAGCGCGAAATGGTGCTCCCCGACATGCCCCTCGAAGACATCGTGACCATGCGCGAAGGTTGGAGCCCGCTCTTTGACGCGGCCCCGCTCGCCAAGGAACTGGGCATCCAGAGCCTCAAGGTCAAGCTCTGCGGTAACTCCCACACGGGAAGCTTCAAGGACCTCGGCATGACGGTTCTCGTGAGCCAGGTGAACCACATCATCAAGAAGAAGATTCACGAAATCGACGCCGTGGCCTGCGCCTCTACCGGCGACACCTCCGCCGCTTTGAGCGCCTACTGCGCCAAGGCCGGCATCCCGAGCATCGTGTTCCTGCCCGCCGGCAAGACGAGCGTTGCCCAGCTGATCCAGCCGATTTCTAACGGCAGCATCGTGCTCGCCCTCGACACCGACTTTGACGGTTGCATGAAGATTGTCCAGCAGGTCACCGCCGACAACCGCATCTACCTCGCGAACTCCATGAACAGCCTCCGCGTGGAAGGCCAGAAGACGATTTCTCCGGAAATCTGCCAGGAAATGGGCTGGAAGGTACCCGACACCGTGATTATCCCGGGCGGCAACCTCGGCAACGTGAGCGCCCTCGCCAAGGGTTTCGAAGACTGCAAGGCCATGGGCCTCATCGACCGCATCCCGCGCATCATCGTTGCCCAGGCCGAAAACGCCAACCCGTTCTTCCAGGCTTACGAACGCGGCTTCGACAAACTCGTTCCGATGCAGGCGAAAAAGACGCTCGCATCTGCCATCCAGATCGGTAACCCGGTCAGCTACCCGAAGGCCGTGCGCGCTATCCAGAAGACGAACGGCATGGTCGTGAGCGTTACTGAAGAAGAACTCGCGAACGCCGCCCACCGCGGCGACCGTATCGGTCTCTACTGCTGCCCGCACACTGGCGTGGCACTCGGCGCCCTTGAAAAGCTCGTTGCCGCAGGCAAGATCGATAAGGAAGAAAACGTGGTCGTCATCAGCACGGCACACGGCCTCAAGTTCACCGAATTTAAGGTCGGCTATCACGAAAAGAAGCTCGAAAACATCTGCTCCAAGTTCGCGAACCCCGTGTTCAAGGCTCCGGCAGACCTCGGCGCAGTCATGGACATCCTGAAGAAAGAGATGGCCGAACGCCGTCGCTAGCGATTGTCATCCCCGCGCAGGCGGGGATCTTTTTAATGAATAGAAAAGGCCCCGCTTTTGCGGAGCCTTTCTCATATCCATTCAAGGCTATTTCTTTTTCTTGCGGCGCACGCCCCACTTGTCCTTGATTTCTTCTTCGATCCTCTTCTTCTCGTAGCGCACGACCATCTTGAACTGAACGGTGTAAACACCCGTTCCTACGAAGCGTCCGCGGTGATCCTTGAAGTTCCAGTTCACGAAGATCTTCTGGTCAGACTCAAGGCAGTTTCCGCCGAACTTCGGGCTGTTGCACGGCACTATGATAGTCGTGTCGTTCACGTACTGTCCCAGATGATCGTAGTAGTTCACGACGAAGGTAATGAACACCTTTTCCGGGTCGAGAGAATCGAGGACGGACGGGTCCACAGTACCGTCGGCAGATATCTGCGCGCGGTCAAGCAACTGCGGCACAAACCTCTCGCCTAGCTGCACCAGCTGGCCCAGCGCACCCTCCTTCTCCAAGTCCTCCTTGGTCGTGGAACCCGGCATGTAGCGCAGGGTAACGGAACTGAGCGTCTGCAACACTTCGTCTTCGCCATCGAAGGTTCCCATGTTGGTCGCTTCCACGAGGTGGTTCAGGAGGCCTGCAATCACGACCGGGCTCGGATCCTCACCCGCGACGTTGCCGAAGTTGTCCTGGATGACGCTCTTTGCGCCCTTCACGACCATGAGCGAATCGCCCGGGAGAATCGTCGAGACGCTACCGTCGATGATAACCTTCGCGCTCAGGCCGTCCGGAGACCAGTCGATACCCTTCGGCATGATGTCGATTGTATCCTTGCCGTGGATGTAGCTGAAGAAGTCGTTGCCCTTCAAATCCTTGTACTTGATAACCTCGGAGAAGTAGACAATCAGCGTGTCCGCCTTCTTGCCGTAGCTGAGCGTCACGGCAGAAACGACCGGCGACATCTTGTCGACAATAGGTGCGGCCTCTTCGCTAACGAAAGTCTGGCCCAGCACGTCGTAATAGCTATACACCGTCGCCGGCGGGAGCGACTCACTAATGTCCGTCACGCCCTTCGCAATCTGAGTCGTCGAATGGACCTTCCAGACCACGCGGCTAGAATCCTTTCCGTCGAAGCTCAAGTCGGCAGGCTGGGCCTGCAGCTGGATCATCATTCCACGCTGGCTGTACCACGGGAATGTCATGTAGAGCATGGAGAGTTCCTTCGCGGTCAGAGGCTCATCAAAATTCGTGACAATCTGGTCGAGGACACCATCGCCATCCGTATCCCAGTATTCCGCATTGGCCACAGAAGGCAGGCGGTCCACAACAGATACCGGCACCTCGCGGTCAAACTCGTCAGAAGTAATATATTTCAGGTTCGAGAGTTGAACATTGGGATGCAGGGACACGCTGTCGCGCATGTCGCCCTTGAGGCCCATCTTTTCTCCCACGAGAATCACCATGTTCCTAGTCGGCATGTAGATGTTGGTAATCTGGTCCAGGTTGAAACCGTAGCGTTCGGCTTCCTGCTTGAGCATCAACAACTGTTCCGGAGACGAGACATCCTTCGGGATGAGGTCGATGTTGAATTCCACGAACAGAGAATCGCGGCCTCTCTCGTTCCTGATGGCAAACGCATTCTTGATGACCTGGCTACCGACCTCGACAAGGTTGGCATCGCGGACGTAGGTCGTCCCGTCGTTTTCATCGGCATACGTGATAATTGCACGCGCATTATCCGGGAACTTTTCGGGGAAGATGTCTTCCAGGTCGGACACATCCAGCAAAATGCGGTCTCGGCCTGCATTCAGCTGCGGCAAATTCTTGGTCTTGAGCGTATCGCCGTTCACATAGAGCATCACCGAGGCCACCTTCAAATCGGAGCGCACGGAATCCTTCAGGACGATTTCCACATAGTCAAGCGCCTTGTTTCCGTCGGAGTCCTTGATATAGCCAAGTTCCGAATCAGGGATCGGGTCGTAGAAGTTGATGTTGTCTATAATCACCGTCGTATTCTTCACGGGATCGTAGACGATGATGGAACCGCCATCGACAACCTTGTCCGCAGTCACCCAAATCGTAACGGAACCGTCGGCATTGACGTGGATGGTATCGCTCGCGTTCGGATTTTTGGGGTCAATCAAGGTCAGGCCCGAATTGGTCGCGAACACGAGACTATCCAGATCCGTTCCAAAATACTCCGCAATCTTTGCGGAATCGAGCGTAAGGGCAACCACCTGGCCTACGCGAGCGGAATCGAGATTCGAATTCACATGGAGGTCGAGAGAAATGCTCGAGGGGTTATTCTCTTCCATGTAGTAGTTTTCGCCTATCTTAATCAGGCCCGTTCCGCTTGCAGAATCCACAGGAATGAGGACGACCACTTCCGAAACGATGGAGTCACCCTTCTCGAACTTGTCATCGGACGGATAGAAGTCGATACCTCCGCTGCTGGAGAGGTCGAAATCCTCGAAGCCAACATATACCCTAGAGGAACTGGAGCCGAAATCGATATCCTCGGAACCGGCCTTGTTGCTCGAAGAGCTGACCGTCGAAGAACCGTCCGAACTTCCCGGATTCTCACCAGCAGACGAGCCGGGGTTGTTGCCACTGCTGCTGCCCGGATTTTCGCCCGTAGAGGAACCGGGGTTGTTACCGCTGGAACTGCCCGGATTCTCGCCAGTAGAGGAGCCGGGGTTGTTGCCGCTGCTGC
>NZ_DFLC01000003.1:0-5649 GCF_002374005.1 Fibrobacter sp. UBA3629
CGAAAGAATTGTGCCAATAGACATTTGCAAAAGTCAGCTGCGCCGTTTCGACCAGGTGCATATACGGATCGTAATAGTAGCAGTTGTACTCGTTGCTGCCATCATAGTCTAGATACGAAACGGTGACGCCCTTGACATATTCCAAGTCCATGCCGTCGCTAATCCACTTGTAGCTGATGTGGTCGAACCACATATTTTCAACTTCTTTGCCGCCGCTGCCGCTCACTTCGAGACCATCGCCCCCCTCGATAAGGTGCGGGTTCACATCGTAAAGGGCCAAGTTGCGATAGATGTTGTTCTTGGCACCTTCGTAGGAACGGTTTGACCACGAAACACCGCGCATATTTGCGCCACGGCCCATACCCACGAGGCTCTTGTTGCCCTTGGTCGTAATCCAATTGCTCCAACTCTTGATTTCACCCGCAGACACCATCGTGGTCTGTTCGCTAAGGCCGGAACAGCTGTTCTGCGTAAAGCTGATACGGTAAAAGGTGTTGTTGGAATTGACAGTGTTGCCACAGGAAGACTTGCACCAAGTCCATCCCGAATTGGCGGCAGATGTGGCCGCATCTACGAACTTTCTGAAGTCGTAAGTACCTTCGGGCACAAGGATTGTCACCGCATCGTTACTCTGCATATGCTTACGAATAGTGGCGGTATCGCTCGCGATGACGATGTTACCCGCATCGCCGCCGGTGGTATTGGCGCCGAAGCCTTCGGCCTTCACGTTGAATGTGAAAAGCAGGACGGCCGTCGGATCGGTTTCCGCACCGCTCCAAATCCACTTGGCCTGCGAATTCGCTGCAAATCCCGTAAGGGCAGCCCCGCTCGGGAGCTTGTTGCTCGCATAGTTCAAAGTCGTAGCACCGCCCCACTGGCTAAGGTCGCGCCCCTTGTTCTTCCAGGAGTTGTTACCCATCGTAGGTTTCGCCTTCCAAGCGCTGCCGGAATAGTAGGATTTGTCGAGATCATCAATCTGCACAAGAACGCCGGGAGCGCCGGAACCGTTCACTCCCACGACCGAAATTGCGTTCTCGCCGGGCAAAAAAGTCATCGGAACAAAGCGTACGCGGCCCGCTTGGTTGTCTTCGGCAAGGAGCGCGCCATTGTGGTAGAGCCTGTAGCCGCCATCGGCCACAATCCAGATACCCGGACCCTCGCCCGCGTTGTACGTCGCGGCCACCAGCTGCGACCCCACCTTGTCGCCACCACCATAGGCGGCGTCGCCCGGAAGCGACACCACCTCGGAGGGGCTTATCGCCGCAGCGGCAATCCACACTCCGCACGCCACGACACCAAACACTTTTTTCATCATAATACACCCTTTCCCGGACAACGCAGACATTTGCGCAACTTTCTCGGGGACCATATAAAATCTACCTCGAAAAAGTGATTTTGCCCACTTATTTATTATTCGACCCCTCTTTTCCGTTGTTTCTAGACAACGCAAAACTTTTTTTCGTTACCCGCTAAATAATCTTTTTTCTTACATTTAGGGCATGGGCGAAAAGAAACCGTCAAAGAAAATCTTCGAATACCTGGACTACCGGGAATTCCTGAAAGATTACTACAACGCAAAGAAGGAGGCAAACCCCGCCTTCTCGCTCCGCGTGTTTTCGGACAAGATCGGTTTCAAGGCCAAGGACTTCATCAGCCGCGTGATGAACGGCGACAAGAACCTTTCAAGCCAGAGCATCCCCAAGGTCGCAAGCGGGCTTCGGCTCGGCAAGCACGAGACGGAATTCTTCGTTGCACTCGTCAAGTTCAACCAGGCTGAAACTACAGAAGAGAGGAACAGCGCATTCGAAGAGATGCAGGCCATACTCAAGGTGGTCCGCTTCGCCGAAAAGCAGCACCTGCTCGGACATGCGCAATACATGGTCTATAGCCACTGGCGCCACCTTACCATAAGGAGCCTCATCGGCATGTTCGGTTTTGACGGCGACTACGAGACACTCGCCAAGCAAGTTCACCCGCACATCACCGCCGAAGAAGCGAAGAAGTCCGTAAAGTTGCTCGAAGACTGCCAGCTCATCAAGAAGGGCAAGGACGGCAAATACGAATTGACAGAAAGCGCGATTACCACCGGAGACCGCACGTCAAAACTCGCACTCCGCGGTTTCCACCAGAATTGCCTGAAGCTCGCCGCCGATTCCATCGACCGCGACCCGCCGGGCACACGCCATATTTCAGGGCTCACCCTCGGTATAAGCCAAGAAGGCTACGAACGCATCGTGGAACGCATCAACGCCTTCCGTAAAGAAATTGCGCTCATCGCCGAAGAAGACGCCGATGCGGACAAGGTTTTCCAGTTGCAGTTCGCGCTGTTCCCTGTCGGTGGCAAATAAGAATCGTCAGAACATCACCCGGTAACGGATTTGCTTGCCGAAACTGCGACCCTTGAGGTCGCGGTAGGCCTTGCGGGCGGGTGCCGGAGAATCGTGGCGTACAGCACGCGGGGCAATCGCGTCCGTTCCGCTGCTGGAACTTTCCGGCGAAACCTCGCTGGAACTGGAAATCGGGTCGTCACACGGTGCTTGGTTGCAGACAACCTGCATCGGCTCAAAGATGAGATTCCCGAGAATCGCCTCGCCGGAAATTCCCGATGCTGTCAGGTACAGGTCCTTGATGCCGCGCAGGCCCATGTCGCCCGAGCATTTCGCCGCAGACCAGCCGCCACCCATGAGAGATCTATTTGACAGGTCACATGTGAAGACCGCAGTCCCGTCCTTCTTGCCGTCGCGAATCACGATCTTACCCGACGAAGCATTTTTCACCTGAAGGAAAACATTGCCGATATCCTTGAGCGAATCCAGCACCACGTTCTCGAAAATTGCGTAGCCGCTGTCCTTGATGGCGAACTCGTCGTCCTTCGTGAGACGCACGCGGATGCCGTTGTCAAAGCCGTTCGCAGGAATCGTATCGCGGATAATGCGCAAGAAGTCGATGCGGTCGAGTTCCGCAAAATTTCCGTTCGGCGAAGGCTCGATTTCGATGAAGTTGCCGCCGCGCTTGAGTTTCGCAGGCACCATCACCACGGATTTTTCGGGGAAAGTGCCCCAGGAACCTGTAGGCGGAAGTGTCACCGTCTGCGACTTGCCATTCACCGTCACCTTGTGCGTCGCAGCCGCATCGCCACCGTTCGCGTAGCGGTAACGCAGCAGGTAGTCGCCCGCCTGCATAATGTTCATCGGCAGGCGAATCTTGGAGCCCTCGGTATTCACGTACGCGAGGTATTCCCCGTTCGAGGCCGTATTGCTGCGCGTAATCGCGAGGTCGCCCGAAACGGCGCGGGTCAGCACGCCATGCTCGACTTCGGCACTCAAATAACGCCCCAGGAAGGGCTGTCCCATCTCGGCCCAGTTATCCTCGGTGAAGACGACATCACGTATATGGATGTGATTGTACTTGTCTCCGTTCAAGTCGTAGTAGTGGTGCACAAATCGCACGCGGTTCAAGTCCTGGAAGGCCTCGCCGCCGCCCGGCCCCACGTAGCGCCCGTAGCGTTCCAACAGAATCGTGCCGCCGCCGTTCGCCATGGTGTAACCGGCGCGGTCCTTGTACGGTCCGGTTACTTTGTCTGCACGGCCGTAAGCCGTCTTGTACGTTGTCTGCTCGATGTTTGCGCCCTGCTGGCAGCACTTGTCCCATGCGGTGAACAGGAAATACTGCCCGCCATGCTCAATCAGGCTCGGGCCTTCTTCGGCGCCGCCGCTCGCGCTGCTGGTACGGCGCGCAATGTTGTAGACCGTCTTGTCGTCGCTCGCCTGGTAGCCAGTCGTTGCGTCTAACTTAATCAGCTGAATGCCCAACCCGAACGAACCGAAAGCCATCCAGTAATTACCCTCGGTGTCACGCACAACGTCGGCATCGATGGCATTGTACTTGTCGCTCGTCGTCGTGTGGAAAACGTGGCCGTGGTCGGTCCAGCCGTAGCCCGATGTGCCCGGCATAATGGACTTTGTGGACTGGTAGCCGATTGCCGAAGAACGCTTGCCAAAGACGGACACGCAGTAGTACACGCGGTACTCGCCGTTCATGTAGAAAACGTCAGGAGCCCAGATACCCTCGGTGCCCGGAGCATAGGTGTAGGCCCACTGCGGAATGGCGCTCACGGTCGACTTGTGGTCCTTCCAGGTGTATGCGTCTTCAGACGTCCACAGTTGCAGATTGTTGTTGGTGCTCATGAGGGCGTAGCCGTCCTCGAACCGTACCATGCTCGGGTCGTGACCGGGTTGCAAATTGTCCTTCGCATACCAGTCGGCAGCGGAGGAAACCGACACTCCAAACACAAGCCCAAGGCCAACACGCCCGAACATAGCACGCACGCCGAAGCGTGATCCCATTCCAAACATAAACAGCTCCCTTTTATTGCATCCACCCATCCCAAATATAAATACCGGCACGTCAAAAGTCAATAATTTTTCGATTAAATGTCTACATTTTTACACAAATAGCAAAAATTCGTTCGGCTTTTACAAAAAAAATATAAAATAAAAAGTCAACAAAATAGGCAATAAAAAAGTTCTGACCGAGGCCGGGATTTTACAAATTTTCGAGCCAGTCAGCGATAATCACTTGCCGATATCAATTTTCTTTCCATTGAACACAACTTCGTCCTGCACGAGGTCATCAAAATCGGGCTCACGTTCCTTCGAGATTCCTGCCTCCTCGCCCTCCTTCATCAGGTGCACCACGCGCTGCGGGAACGGAATCTCGATATTATGTTCGTCGAGGACATCCTTGACAATCCTGGAGTACTTGCGCCGGAGCTCGTAGTATT
The DNA here is from genome assembly GCF_002374005.1 of Fibrobacter sp. UBA3629. Classification (NCBI taxonomy): domain Bacteria; kingdom Pseudomonadati; phylum Fibrobacterota; class Fibrobacteria; order Fibrobacterales; family Fibrobacteraceae; genus Fibrobacter; species Fibrobacter sp. UBA3629. Next base: position 4,784 of record NZ_DFLC01000003.1, read on the forward strand.
CGAACGTCCGAACCCATACCCATACAGTGATATTTATCGAACTGTCGGCGTATTCGCTCACAAAGAACTTCGGAGGCGGCACTTTCAGGAAGCTTGTCTCGCGCTCCACCATCCTGCGCATGGCACAAAAGACAACGTCCAGCGAGGTATCGTACGAAACGCCCACCTTGATGTCGAGCCTGCGAACGGGATTGCGGGCATAGTTTACGATAGGCGCGCCCCAAAGCGACCTGTTAGGCGCAGAAACAGCGATTCCCTCGAACGTCTCGAGCGTCGTATTGAAAAGCCCGATGGCACAAATCTTGCCCTTGATGGAACCACATTCAATATAGTCGCCCGCCACGAACGGGCGCAGGAACAATAGCAACAAGCCCGAAGCAATATTCGCAAGCGTATCCTTGAGCGCAAGGCCCACAGCAAGGCTTGCCGCACCAAGCATCGCCAAAAGACCATTCGTATTCACGCCAAGAATATTAAGCCCGAGCAAAAGGCCAAGCGCATACGTCGTGTACTTGACAAGGTCCGAAATCAGAGGTATCGCCGCACGGTCCAAGCCATGCCTTTCAGCACGCTTCAAAAACAGGCGGAAGGACTTGTTAAAGAACCAAACAACGACAATAAGAAGAACCACGAGCAGCAACTGCTCGATTATCGAATCCTTCGGTATGAGTTCCCTTATTTTTTCCACGTTCACAAATCTAACAATAATTTAAGGAGAAAAATCGCGCAGGAGCCAAACCTATCGCCCCTTTATGACTCCGCTCACAAACTGCAGCACGTCCTGTGCGCTATATTACAAAAACGACAAGGGAGGGTTCCCCTCCATAAAAAAATCCCTGGCCAAAGTGATGTGAACCCCGAAAGTT
>NZ_DFLC01000031.1:0-9247 GCF_002374005.1 Fibrobacter sp. UBA3629
CGGCGAGTTCGAGATCTTCGATAGAGAGCTTTGCCATTATGGATTCCTCTTTTAGGGTTAAAATTTACGGGCTAAAAAGTAGAATTTTTCGTGCCGAAATACCATATAAATGGCAAGAAAGATTGTTCTACGTCATAAAATGGGGTTAAAAGCCTCAAAAAAACTTATTTTTTTTAACATCTTCCCTTTTTTTTATATATTTCTCCAAAAAGAGTCTGAATCGGAGATTAAGATGAAGATGAAGCGTCTGTTTTTTGTGGCACTCTGCCTTTCCGTTGCATCGGCTTTCGCCGGGCCCTATGACATTGAAGAATTTACAGCGACCGATGCCGGAAGCCCCGACAACTATATTACAGCCGAATTCGGCGGCCAGCTCAAGACCGCTCCGGCAGACGAGGTCAGCTCCCTCCAGGAAGGCCGTCTCGTCGTCCGTCAGAAGTTTACAGACCCGTTTGGCGAGCAGCCCACCGCCTACCAGCTCTACCAGGGAGGCAAAGGCAACCTTTCCTCGATAGCCGCCCTGAAGGCCGACGGCGTTGACTACTCCAAGCTCGTCACGGCCAAGTTCTACGCCCGCCGCGGCATGCCTGCCGAAGAAGATGTCGAGACCGTCTACTTCGATGGCAAGTCCGTCTTTATCCCGGGCTACTCCACCGCTTTCGCCTTCATCGACGGCGCCTCCGTGCAACTGACCGGCTCCGCTCCCGCCGAAGAACCTCCTTCCGCAAAGCCCGCCGTGGCCTCCAGCGAAGAAGAGGAATGCGACGAATACGATCCGGACTGCGAAGAAGAAGACGAAGATGAGGATGTCGATGTCACCGGCGATCTCGACGAATCCAACGCCAAGGCCGACGCCCGCGACTATGCCATCAGCGACGCTTCCGAAAACGCCACCGACCGTTTCGGTATCGCCGACGAAGTCCGCTTCTGGACTGCCATCGGTCTTTCCGCATTGGCAGCCACCGGCGCCGTTATCGGCGTGCTGCAGCACATGGAAGCGAACAAGGCCGGCAGCGCCTACGACGACCTCAGCGGCCTTCATGACAAGATTATGAACGGCGACGGCGAAGGTTTCCAGGGCATCAACAACGCCTGCCAGACAAACGACAATCCGGAAGCTTGCGTCATCGCGATGAAGCAGTATGCCGATTTCGGTATTCCCTACACGGTTAACGAACTCGAAAAGCGCATAGAAACCAACAAGAACACCCGCGATTCCTACGCATTCGCCCGTAACCTCTGGTTTGGCTTCACCGCAGTCTCCCTGACGGCAGCCATCGTGCTCTTCGTATGGTAATCGAAACCGGGAAAATTTCACTAAAAGACATTAAGTTCTGCTGTATCCTCGGCACCCTCCCAAGCGAGAGGGTAAGGGAACAGCCTGTTGTCCTGAACGTATCCGTATGGCTGGATTTTTCGCTGGCCGCCCAAAATGACGACCTGGTCCATTCCATAGACTACGCCCGACTTTCGGACGATTTAAAGAAATTCATCCAGGACTCCCAGTTCCAGCTCGAAGAGACGCTAGTCCTCGAAACGGCGAAGCATATCCTGGAAAACTACCCCAAGGCCCAGATGGCCGAAGTTTCCATCTGCAAGCCGCAGGCTATCCCGGACTGTGCAGGGGCAGAATCGACCATCCGCATCCGCCGATAAGGCTATCCCATAGTCCTATAGCGCAGGGCCTCGGCGAGGTCCGCGATCTCCACGTCGGGTGCCTGCCTCAAATCGGCAATCGTGCGCGCCACCTTCAGGAGCCTGAAGAATCCTCTCGCGCTCAGGTTCATCTTGTCCGACGAAGCGACAGCGAAACGCTCGGTCTCGCTCGACATGTTCGCAAACTTGCGGGCGCACTCCGATGTCATTTCGGAATTCGACTTGAACGGCAATCCCTCGAACCTGCGGCGTTGCACAGCTCGCGCGGCACAGACCCTGCGACGGATGTCGGCAGAACTTTCGCGGCCGCCGCCATCCACAAGCGATCGCGAATCCATGGGAGGCACGCTCACCTGGATATCGATACGGTCCAACAGCGGTCCCGATATCTTTTCGCGGTAGCGCTTGCGGGCATCGGGCAGGCACGTGCAGGCGCGTCGCGGATCCATGGCGAATCCGCAGGGGCAGGGGTTCATCGCGGCTCCCATCATGAACCGAGCAGGCCAAACGACCGTGCCGCTTGCCCGGCTCACCGAGATAAAGCCGTCTTCCATCGGCTCACGCAGAGCTTCCAGCACGCAGCGGTTGAACTCCGGGAGTTCGTCCAAAAAGAGAACCCCGTTATGCGCAAGGCTAGCCTCCCCGGGCAACAGCCTCGAACCGCCGCCCACGAGCGACACCATCGACGCGCTATGGTGCGGGGTCCTGAAAGGCCGCGACCGCACCGGGCGAAACGAGAACGCATCCCCCGCGCGACTCGCACAGGAATGGATGCGGGTCGTCTCCAGAACTTCCTCGTCCGTCATGTCCGGCAGTATTCCCGGCAAGCACCGGGCGCAGAGCGTCTTGCCCGCGCCCGGCGAACCGACCAGCAAAAAATTGTGGGCGCCCGCCGCGGCAACTTCCAGGGCACGCTTCACCCCCTCCATCCCAACCACATTGGCAAAATCGGGGACGCACCCCTGTACCGAGACATCCCGTTTCAACCCCTCGGCAATCTGGACTTTCCCCGATTTTCCCTCCAGAAAATCAACACACTCCTTCAGCGTCGAGACGCTCACATAGCGAAGACCTTCCACCAGCGCGGCCTCTTCCGCATTCGCATGCGGAACGACCAAGACGCTAGAACCGTCCTTGGGCAAACTCATCGCGATGGACAGAACTCCCCTCACTGGCTTCAACAACCCATCTAAAGAAAGTTCACCCACAAAGACAAAGCGTTCCAGGTTCCGGATTTCGATCTCTCCAGTCGAATCCAGCATCCCTATCGCCAGTGGAAGGTCGAGTGCACTCCCCTCCTTCCGCAGATCCGCCGGTGACAAGTTCACGGTCGTCCTAAACCCGGTCACGACCTTCCCGATAGACCTCACCGCCGACACGACGCGCTCCCGCGACTCGCGCACGGCATTGTCGGGAAGCCCGACAAGGGTGAACCCCGGTAAACCCTGGGAAGAATCTACTTCGACACTAACGGGAACAGCCTTTATCCCGAACAGGCAATACGAACGAATTCTGCGGAACAAGATACACCCACTAAGCTACTGCCGCCTGGAATTTTTCGAGCACGCAATTTTCGATATGCTCGCGGAGCTGGCGAGAAATCGGCGTGCAGACCGTCTTGTACTCCTCGCCCTTGAAGAACGGGTCAATCGGGTAGGACACGAACAGACCGTTCACGCCATCCATCACGCGAAGCCCGCGAATTTCAATCTGGTCGTTGAGGACAATGGTCGCAATCGCCTTCATGTGCCCGAGGCTCACGCCATCGCGGAACGGATAGACAAGGACCTGCGTCACGGCAAGACAATCGAATGCCGTCGACACGTTCACCACTTTTTCTTTTTTTTCTTCTGCCATAAGGCCTCCTGTAATTTGTATGAAACCCGCACCGGAAAACTCACTTTGCTCCGGACCTTCACGGGCGCCCTATAAGTGCAAAAAGCATGCCAATTCCAGAAACAGCGTTTTTGAGCAAAAAACGGCATTTCCCCATTTTTTTAGTCAGTGACTAAAGTGATTAATCAGTGATTTAATTATCTTGGAGGCATGCTGCTTCAACCGAACATGAACTGGGAAAAGAACCAGGGGATCGCCCTCCCCACCGTACTTGCCGAACTGACCGTCTCCCCCGACGCCATCCGAGTCGACTTTACCGTCGAGGAACCGCTCGACTGCTTCAGGGCAGACGTCATGGAGAACGGCGGACCCTGCTGGGAAGACTCCTGTGTCGAGATTTTTCTGCAGAATCCACGCAACTCTAGCGAATACTTCAACTTCGAGACGACCAGCCGCGGATTCATCCTCGCCGCACGTGGACAGGGACGCGAAAACAGGACCAAGCTCGACGATTCTGAAATCGGGACCATCAAGCGCACGAAGCAACTTGCGAGCGTCGTCGGGGACTTCATCAGCTGGGGTATGAGCGTCACCCTCCCCGCGGCCCTGTTCGGGATTGATTCGTTCGAAGGGATGCGCCTTCGCGGCAACCTCTACAAGTGCGCCGACAAGGCAAAGACCCCCCATTACCTCAGCGCCTTCCCAATCGACACCGAGAGGCCGGATTTCCACCGTCCCGAGTTTTTCAGGGATTTAAATTAGACCTCCATTTTACTATCTTTGGCCTCGGAATTTTTAACAGGACCAAGGTCATGAGCTACAATCCTCTCGCCGAACAGGCAAACGCGGAACTCTCCGCAAACGGCTGCAACGTTCTCTCCATGCTTTCCGAAAGGGGCAAGGCAATCTTCTTCCCGCGCAAGGGCATTCTGGGCCAGGGCGCCGAAGCCAAGGGCTCCGAAATCAACGCGACTATCGGCACCGCCCTCGAAGACGACGGGAGCCCGCTCGTGCTCGACTGCGTGCTCAAGAGCCTGAACCTCCCCAAGCAGGCGTTCCTGTACGCCCCGAGTTTCGGCAACCCCGACCTCCGCAAGGCCTGGAAGGAACAAATTGTCCGCAAGAACCCGAGCCTAGAGGGCAAGCAGTTCAGCAACCCGGTCGTGACCTGTGCTTTGACCCACGCCATCAGCTGCGCGGGCTACCTCTTTTTGGACCCGGGTGACGAAGTCATCATCCCCGACCTCTACTGGGACAACTACGAGCTCGTGTTCGTGAACAGCTGCGGCGCGAAGATCAAGACGTTCAACACCTTCAAGGACGGCGGGTTCGATACCGAAGCCCTCAAGGCCGCCCTCGCCGAAAGCAAGAGCCAGAAGAAGGTCGTGCTCCTGAACTTCCCGAACAACCCGACCGGCTACACCGCAACAGAGAAGGAAGCCGTCGAAATCGCGAAGATCCTCACCGACTGCGCCGCCGCGGGCAACAAGGTCGTGGCCCTGCTCGACGACGCCTACTTCGGACTCGTGTACGAGGAAGGCGTGACCAAGGAATCCCTGTTCGTGAAGCTGCTCGAAGCCAACGAGAACCTGCTCGCCGTCAAGCTCGACGGCCCCACCAAGGAAGACTACGTGTGGGGCTTCCGCGTCGGGTTCATGACCTTCGGTTTCAAGGGCGCCACCGAAGCCCAGCTCAAGGCCCTCGAGGACAAGGCCGCCGGTACGGTCCGCGGCAACATCTCTAACGCCCCGAGCATCAGCCAGAAGATCCTGCTCGCCGCCTTCCAGAGCCCGGAATACCTGCAGCAGAAACAGGAAAAGTACAACACGCTCAAGAAGCGCTTCGACATCATCAAGAACGAACTCGCCGCGCACCCGGAATACAAGGAGGCCTTCGAGGCCATGCCCTGCAACAGCGGTTACTTTATGTGCATCAAGCCGAAGGGCGTCGATGCCGAGGAACTCCGCCAGAAGCTCATCAAGGACTACAGCACGGGAACCATCATGCTTTCGGGCCTTATCCGCATCGCATTCAGCGCCGTCCCGACCGAAAAACTCGGCAAGCTGTTCGAAAATATTTATAATTGCATTTTGAAGATGAAATAATTGGCGGTTGAAACCCGCCCCTCCGGAGGATAAATGTCCGAAAAGGCAACACTGAACTATAATGGCAAGAGCTACGAACTAAGCGTGGTGGAAGGTTCCGAGGGCGAACACGGCCTCGACATCAGCACGCTGCGCAAGGATTCCGGGCTTGTCACGCTGGATTACGGCTACCTGAACACGGGCAGCACCAAGAGCGCCATTACGTTTGTTGACGGCGAAAAGGGCGTCCTCCGCTACCGAGGCTACTCCATCGAAGATCTTGCCGAGAAGGCCACCTTCCCCGAGACCGCGTGGCTCCTGATTTACGGAGAACTCCCCACGCAGGAACAGCTCGGGCACTTCCGCACGCTCCTTACCGAGAATGCGCTTTTGCACGAGAACCTGCTGCACTTCTTCCGCGAAATGCCGCCGAGCGCGCACCCGATGGGCATCCTCAGTTCCATCGTGAACGCCGTGGGCCTCTTTACCCCGCGCTTCTACGACGACGAAAACATCGCGAGCGCCTTCGAGCTCACTACCGCGGGCCTTATTTCCAAGATCCGCACCATCGCCGCCTTCGCCTACAAGGCAAGCATCGGCGAACCGTTCGTGTACCCCGAAGCGGAACGCAGCTACTGCAGCAACTTCCTCAACATGATGTTCAGCAGCAAGGCCCGCCCCTACCACCCGGACCCGATCATGGAACGCGCGCTCAACACGCTCCTGATTGTGCATGCCGACCACGAGCAGAACTGCTCCACCTCGACCGTGCGCATGGTGGGCAGTTCGCAGGCGAACCTCTACGCGAGTATCTGTGCTGGCATCTGCGCCCTGTGGGGCCCGCTCCACGGCGGTGCAAACCAGGCCGTGCTCGAGACACTGCTCCGCATCCAGCAGAGCGGCATGACCATCGAGCAGGTGATGGACAAGGCCAAGGACAAGAAGGACCCGTTCCGTCTTTCCGGATTCGGCCACCGCGTGTACAAGAGCTACGACCCGCGCGCCAAGGTGCTCAAGAAACTCATGTACCAAGTGTTCGAGCGCGAACACGTGCACGACCCGCTCCTGGATATCGCCATCAAGCTCGAAGAAGCCGCCCTGAAGGACGACTACTTCATCGCGCGCAAGCTCTACCCGAACGTGGACTTCTACTCGGGCATCCTCTATCGCGCCATGGGCATCCCGACGAACATGCTTACCGTGATGTTCGCCATCGGACGCCTCCCCGGCTGGATTGCCCACTGGAAGGAAATGCACGACGACCCGAATTCCAAGATCAACCGTCCGCGCCAGATTTACACCGGCTACACGGAACGGCCCTGGATTGATAGGGACAAGCGATAAACAATAGGCTCGCCAGCCCTGCAGACCACTTTAAAGCAAAACGAGCGGACGACAATTATTGTCGTTCGCTTTTTGTATAAGATTTCTTACTTCACCACCAACGCCACAATCGCGGCAATCAAGCCGCCAAGCAACAGCGCAGCGATTACGACGGCGATGACCATGAACCACTTGGCGTATTTCAGGATTTTCACCATGGCTGAATTCTGGTCCTTTGTGAACTGCTGAACCGCATTCATGGTCGCAGTCACGAGGAATCCGATGTCGTCAATCCAGCCCACTACGGGGATGGCATCGGGCGCCAAGTCGATGGGCGATGCCGTGTACAAAAGCGACATGATGACGAGGAAAACGGCAAGCCCCTTCTGCATAGGCGAGGCACCGTTCAATTCCTTCACATCGAAAACTTCGGGTTCTTTATCCATATCTTACCTCAGTCTCCTCAGCCCACGCGGCATCGGGATTTCCTCGCCGTCTTCGCCGAGCAGGTAGATGTTGTCAAGGCTGATGTAGCCCATGCCGCTATGGCGTGCGCGGAAGGCGAAGTTCTTGATTTTTTTCGGGTCGAGCTGCGGGATAGTCTTGCCCCAGCCTTCCTGTTTCATGTTCTCCCAGATGAGCGTGTCGCGCACCCAAGAACCGCGGGTGTTCTTGAGGCGGACCATGAACTCATCGTAGTCTTCCACCTGGCTGCTCGCAATCTGCACTTCAAAGTAGCCGTCGGGATTGTTGTGGTTCGTCGCGTAGTCGAACACGATGCCCACGGAGTTCTTGACTTCTTCGGGTATCACGTAGTAGGCGCCCGCAAAGTTCGGCCAGCCCTGTGCAGGCGGCTGCTCGATCTGGAAGTCATGGCGGATAAAGCCTCCGTGCGGGGGAGCGCCGTTGAACACCTTCGCGCCGATAGTTGTCGCGTTGTCGCCGTTTGCGACCGGGTACCAGTCTACCGCATCGAGCCCGTTGTCAAAGTTCTGCATGGCCATCGTAGTGCGGTAGGCGCCACGCACGCGGAACGGGATGTTGAGGGCAGTCACCTTGCCCCCGAGCCCCTGTACAACAACGCGGAGTTCCCGCGGGGCGGAATACATTTCGGGCGGAATCGGGATTTTCACGTGGAAGCTCTCGATGGACGCATTCCACTTGCCGTCATCGGGAACGGCGGACACCTCGATCATGCCGCGCTTGCCCCAGTTGCCCACGCTCACAGAGCCGTTCGTAAGCTGGCCGTTTTCCTGCACCGCCGTCACAAACAGGTCTATCGTATCGCCCGCAAGGAGCACCTTCTTCTCGAGGGATGCGGAAATGATTTGCGGGATTGCGGCATCCGCCTTCGTGGCCTTGTCAAGCCCGACAACCTTCGGGTTGATGCGCACCACGGCAAGCCCGAACGCGGGAATCGTGATGTCCTTCGACTTGCTCGGGTTTATGCGGCGCCCGCTCGGGCCCATTTTCGGGTACGGGAAGGCATCCTGCCGGGTTCCTACCCACTTGAATTGCTCGGCGCCAAAGATATCCACCTCGGTACGCACCAAGTCGCCCTTGCCCACTTCGGTACTCCCGGTAGCGGCAACGCTTGCGCGGTCCACCTGCACCACCTGCGGGACTTCGGACAAGTTCACAAGCATCACACGCACGGAATCGCCCTTGCCAATCGCATACGCCTCCACGTCGGGGCTCATGCTCGAAACCGGCAACACGGCAAAGCCGTCTTCCAGGAACTGTTTGTACGTCATATACATGCCGTAATATTCCGCAGTCGGTTCCAGCGACTTCCAGTAGTTCCAGGAACCTTCCTTCAACAGCGCCGTCATGCTGATGGTACCCCAGGTATCGTCCGGGCCCTTGAACAGGTTGCCGAACGCATCCCACGGGAGCACCTGCAGGCGGTTACCGAAACGCATCGCGTGCTGGGCAAAGATGCTCGCCACCGCGGTCGCCTGCGGGTAATCCATGAGCAGGCTGAATCCCTGCACGCACGTGCTGAATTCCGAGAGGAACACGCGGCGTTCACCTTCGAGGTGGCGCTTCATCCACACGTCGAGCGTATCCATGTTCGGGCCCACGTCAAGCATCGCCTTGAGCATCTCGGCAGGCTTCGGCTCATTGGGAGTCCAGTACGGGTAATTGTGCAGGTCCACCACATCGAGGTAGCGCTTGCCATCCTTCTTTTCGGCCTCACCCACAATGCGCAGGAATTCTTCCATCCAGTACTTGCCATCGAGCAGGCCCGCGCCCTTCTGCTGCATCTTGTGCGTGCTGAACAGCGGACCATGCAAGATAATCGTAGAATCCACGGCCTTCATCGCGCGGGCGTATTCCAGGTAACG
>NZ_DFLC01000031.1:9357-19884 GCF_002374005.1 Fibrobacter sp. UBA3629
AGTTCGTTACCGATTTGCCACTGCCTGATGTTGTAGCCTTTTACTTTGTTTGCATATCGCACCCAGGCGGCAGCTTCCTTCGAAGTTCCCGTGCCCGCGTTCACGCAAATCACGGCCTGTGCGTTCGGGAGCGTCTTGATATACTTCATGAACTCCTCGAAATCCCACTTGATGTCGGTCCAGTCCGTGCGGGCCTTGTCGCCATTGCGCGTAGACATCGCGTAGAACTTGTAGTTGTTGCCCTCGAGCAAGTCACTCTCGCCGCTGAACAGCTTCATCTCGCGAATCTGCACGCCCTTGCTCGGCAGGTCGGGAGTCTTGAAGCGGATGGCCACATAGCGGGTCCTGATCTGCGCGAACTTGTACTTGGTCGTCTCGGAGTTCACGCGCACCACGGATTCCGTCTTCAGCTTGTTTTCCAGCGCCTGGTGCACGCCCGGATATTCGGCATAGTCCTCGGTCCAGTACGCAAACTCGAACGCCTTCGGGCGCAATTCACCCCAGTCAATCTGCAGCGAGTCAAGATTCATCTTCTCCGGAAATTCCACCACTATCCACGGCGGGTCCACCGGGTCGAGGATTTCGCCCCACCACATCGTTTCCTTCTTGCCATCGGCGAGGTGGCTCCTGCGAACAAAGCCGTAGTTGTCCTTCGTGGTACCGCGGTAAATCGTCTCGCCCAAGAATCCGCGCGCCCACTTCGTAGTATCCGCTGTCCAGAGCCCGGTGCTATCGTAGCTGCCGATTCCGTTCCAGTGATAATCGTTCGAGAGGCTCCCGTTCGGGAAGCGGAACAGCGTGTAGCCGCCGTCCACAAGCGCACTGGTCATATCGTAGTAACGGCTGGGCGGGTTCCAAATCGCAAGGTCCGCCGCCATCATGTTCTGCTTGTCGATAACGACGCCCGGATGCAGGTCATCGACAATCACCGCGTTCTGCGCGGCAAGGGCAGTTCCAACACCAGCGAGTACAGAAAGCGCACCCGCGAACAAAGGGGAAATATTCATAGAAACCTCACCTTGTAAATATAATATAGGCGGCTAACGGCCCTTGAACTGGTCGCCGAACTTGAGTTCAGTTTCCTTGGCGCCGTTCAGGTTCACGAGGCGGCCGGGGTCGAACACCAAGTCCTTCGCAACGCCTTCCTTGAGGGACTGCGCACGGTCCAGGAGTTCGGCTGCGCAACTGCTCGAAAGGAGCGCCTGGCGCACCTGCATCGCGACATCCGAACCCGAAGTTGCATCGTCTAAGCAAAAACCCTTACAGAGCCTTGCGGCGAGCTGCTTGAGCCTGCCTTCGGCCCCCTTGTCGGTACTGCCATCCTCAATCTTGAAACCGTAGTAAAGCTTGAACACGTCGAGCGCCTCGCCCGCGGTTATCACGCGCTTCGGCTTGCCTTCCCAGGCGTCGGCAATCTGCCCGAAAATCCACGGGTTGTGCATGGCGCCGCGCCCGATGGCCACGCCGGACACGCCATAATTTTCAATTCGCTCGCGGGCGACTTCCACGCTGTTCACGTCGCCGTTCCCGATTACAGGAATCCTTGCGGCAGCGGCGACCTTCCCTATCCAGTCCCAATCGGCGAGGCCGTTATAGCCCTGCAGGCGGGTGCGGCCGTGCACCGTAAGCATTTCAACGCCCTCGCCCTCGGCTATCCGGAGCGTCTCCAGCACGTTGATGCTCTCAGAGTCCCAGCCGATACGGCACTTGAGCGTGAGGGGCATATCCACCCCGCAGCCGTCCAGCGCGGCACACACGTCGTGCAATATCTCCTGCAGGCGGGGCAGGTCACGCAACAGGCCCGAGCCGCTGCCCTTGCCCGCCACCTTCGGCGCCGGACACCCCGCATTCACCTCGATGTAGTCGGGCTTGAGCGCCACCGCAATCTTCCGTGCGGCATCCGCCATCTTGTCGGGGAAACGCCCGAAAATCTGCACCCCGAAGGGCCTCTCCTCCGGGAAAAACCTGAGCTGCTTGTGGCCTTCCAGGTTGAACACCGCATCGCCGTCCGTGGGCACGAACTCCGACACCAGGAGCCCCATGCGGTCACCCGAAAGCACGCGGCACAGCCTGCGGAAGGGCGCGTCCGTCACCCCGTCCATCGGTGAGAGTATCGTGTTCGGGAACACTTCCAGATTCCGCAACCGGAAAGTTGTCCGCGACGGCTTTTCGACCTTTTCCAAATTTTCAACATCTTTCAACATTTTAGCAACAATTATCCACACATTGTCCGCAACGAGAGCCCGAAAAAATTATTTAATTTTCAGCCAAGGTATACGCTAACTCTTTGTTAAACTTATATTTATGACGTAAAAAATCTATTAACCCCACACTGAACCGTGCCAAACGTTACAAAACAATCGCTAATTCAAGAAATCGCCAAGTCCACTGGATTTGTGCGCAACGACATCAAGACCGTCATCGAACAGTTCCTTGACCTTGTCGGCGAGAAACTTATCGAGGGCAACACCATCGAAATCCGCGGATTCGGCACGTTTGCGTGCAAGCCGCGCAAGGCCCGCCCCGCAAGGAACCCGCGCACCGGCGAGACCGTCCAGATCGAAGAACGCATGGTCCCCACGTTCAAGTTCAGTAACGACATCAAGGACAAGATTAACTCGCTCGAAGGCATCCTTGGAGAATCGGCAACCGAACCCGAAGAAGCCGAGGCCAAGATCGAAATTTAATTCTCGCTCAAGACTATACGCAAAGCCGACGCACAAGCGCCGGCTTTACTTTTACATTAATGAGGCTATCTCGGCGTCACTTAAAAAGCGCCACCCACCCTTGCCGAGCGTCGCATCCAGCTGCAGGGGGCCGATTGAGATGCGTTCCAGCGTCTCCACGTGGTTCCCTACGGCTGCGAACATGCGGCGGACCTGGTGGTAGAGTCCCTCGCCAATGGCTATCACCACGGAGCCCTCCTCGCGAACGATTTCACGGGCAAGCACGGGTCTACGTTCGTCCTTGAGCATCACGCCCGCAAGGAGCTCCTTCTCCTGCGCATCCGTAAATTCACGAGCAAGCGTCACGCGGTAACGCTTGAGACAGCCCTTCTTGGGGCTCTCGACGCGGTGGATGAAGTCGCCCTGGTTGCTCAGGAGCAAAAGGCCTTCCGAATCCGCATCAAGCCTTCCCACCGTCTGGATTCCCATGGCAGAGAACCTATCCGGCAACAGAGAATATACTGACTGGTGGTCGCGCGGATTGTGGCTGCATTCCACATCCACGGGCTTGTGGAGCATCACGTACAACTTTTCTACGGTCGGGACATCCTCGCCATTCACCATGATACTCTCGGGACGTGAGGCAAACTCCATAAACGGGTCGTCGAGCACCTCGCCATCCAGTTCGACAAGTCCCATACGCACAAGCGCACGGGCCTCCTTGCGGCTTCCGAAGCCGATGCTAGCAAGCAGGCGGTCCAAGGTCAAAGCGGGCATCAATCCTCCACCATAAAAGCGACTATCTTGTTGCGGATATATCCGAGTTCCGGCAGTTCCCCCGTCTTAAGCACACGGGCGCGACGGCGCCAGAACGAAACAAAGAGAATTCCGCCGTAGACGGCCACAAGGAACAGCCAAAAGAAAATGCGGCAGAAGTTGGTCGAAGCGCAAATTTTCCCCGCCGCACGCAGTTCACGGTTACGTTCCCAGTCCATCCGAAAATCCCAGGCTTCCAGGTAAGGAAAACCCTTCGCAACCGCATTTGCGGCGGCTCCATAACCCATCGAAGTATAGTCCCCGCGAATTCCTTCGACATAGCAGTCCACGAACTTGATGTCGAGTAGTCGGAGGCTTTCCGCAATAATATTTTTGAGGTAACGGAAGGCACGACCGTCCAGATCCGGCGTAAGCAGAATCGTCCAGAACTCCTTGTCCGTAAGCTTGCGCTTTTCCTCTTTCTCCGCGGCAGGCTCTTCATCGGGCTTCCCGGATTCCCTGGCCTCAGGTTCTGCTGGATTCGCCTTGATTTTTTCCTCGGTTTGTTGTTTAGGCTCCGCTTCTACAGGCCCTGGCACGGCTGGTTCAGCCGGTTCTATCTTGAGGGGCTTTGCCTCTGACGGCTCGGGTCCAGAAGTTTTTTCTTCGGCAGGTTTCGATTCTACCGGAGCCGGTTTCTTCTCGACGACCGGCGCAGGGGCAGTATCTACAAACTCCGGCACGGCGGCGTCGGAATCACCCGAAGCGTCGACATCGAAAGCCTCTTCGCCATCCTTGTGCTTTCGCTTCTTCTCGCCGCTCCACAGCCGCTTTCCCAGAAAGAAAAACTCGGCACGTCCGCCGCGTTCGTTCGCATCGAAGTCAACCCTGAACTTGAGAGGGAAAAACAGGACAACCAGCGCGATGACGCAGACGACAACCAGCAGCCAGAAGAAGAATCCGCCCATTACTTTTCGGCTTCGTCAGCCTTCTTGCTAATGATGTCGATGAGTTCGGCAAAGCTCTTGGTCTTCAAGATCTGGCCGAACTGTTCCTTGTAGTTGCGTGCGGTCGAAAGGTCGTCGATGACCAGGTCCCAAGCCTTCCAGTTGCCGTTCACGAGGCTCATCTTGTACTCAAGCACGGATTCCTTGCCCTTGTTCCAGAGGTGGGCCGTCACGCGGGCCTCGTCCGTTCCCTTCATCTTCGCAGGTTCATAGACGGTGGAATCGGCACGGTAGAGTTCAAGACGCTTTGCGCTGGAATTGCGTACCATGCGCTGGAACTCCGCGACAAACTTTTCCTGCGAGGCGGCATCCTGCTTGTCCCAGTCGCCCTTCGCAAGCGACTTCTTAGCAAGGAGCGCAAAGTCGAACGAATCGTTCAGCAACGACTTCACGCGTTCCATTTCCTTCGCGTTCCTGCTAGACTTTTTAAGGAGCGTCTGAAGTTCGGCGTCCTTTTTCTTGATTGCAGCCACGGGATCATCGGCAGCGAAAGCAAGAACCGATGCGAGCGAGAGCAACACAAACATCTTCCTAATCATACACATCTCCTATTTTTCCATGAATTCTTTATGAAAATCCGCAAGCGACATCCCCATCTTGGATATCAGGGACGCAAACTCGATATTATACTTGCACACGGCGAAGTAATAATCCTTCTGCAAAGATACATTCTGCGTGTAGGCAGAGACAAGGTCACCCGTCTTGGACTTGTCCAAATCATACTGCATGGCGGCCCCTTTCAGGATTGCTTCCGACGCCCGCAGGCTCTCCTTGATGGCATCAAGCTTGTCCTTCGCAGCAACCACCTGGTAATACTGCTCCACAGCCTTCGCGACAAGGCCATCGGCCGCATAGTGCTCCTTCATCTGCAATCCGCGGTATTCCGTGCGCGCCTCGCGGAAATTGGACCAGTCTTTCCAGAAGTTCAGGCGGTAGCGCAAACCGACCCCAATAAGCCCCGAAAGCTTGTTGACGGCATCTTCGGCAAAGGCGTTCTTCACCATGACCTTGCGGTTGCCCGCCCAGCTCTTCACGTATTCAAACTGGCCCATGATAAAGAACTCCGGAGCAAGCCTAGCCTCGGCCAAGTCCATCTGCAGCCTCCGCGCCGAAAGTCCCGCCGCAAGCTGCTTGAGTTCCGGATGGAACAGCACCGTATAATTCTGCACCTCTTCCAGCGTCGGAAGCGGTTCCGGGCGCGGCGCAAGGCATGTATCTTCGGCAACAAAGACGTCTCCCTCGGAAAGCCCCAGCGAGAACCTTATCGCGAGCTGCACGCGTTTCATTCCCAGATCCGCATCCGTAACGCCCTCCTTCACCGAATGGAGCTGCGCTTTCAGCTTCAGGAGGTCCATCTGCGAAACGTTCGGGTCATCGTCATCCAGCGCCTCCTCGAGCTGTTCGTAGGCCTTGTCCACCTGCTTCTGAGCATCGGACGCAATCCGCTGCATTTCCTTTGCAAGGAGGTAGTTGTAGTAATACGACTGAAGTTCGACGTCCTTCTTGTTGACCTGGCTTTCAATGGAGTACTGCTTTTGCTGGACATCCGCCTCCAGAGCCTTTTTCCCAGAGCGATACTGTCCAAAGTTCAGCGGTTGAATAAACTTGCCCTCGACACCCCAGAACGGGCCCATCTTCGAAAAGTCATAGACATCGATAGTATCGCCCCAGTTGTCTATGGCTTCCTTCAAGCCAGGTGCGGGCCCAACCATCATCGCGATATTGAATGTCGGGAGGATTACCTCGGAAGTGAGCGCGGAAAGCTTTTCCTTCTTGGCCTGCACACCGAATCTGGTTTCGGCAAGCTGGGGATCATTGGCAAGCCCCTTTTCCACAAAGCGCATACAGTCATAGCGGACCTCTCCCGAAAAGGCAAAGGTCGCCACCAAAAGGACTGCCACGATGCGGAACATAATATAAATCTAGCAAAAACATGACAGGAAAGCCCGTCAGCGGTCGCCAAATTACCTCCGTTGGTCAGGAGATTCTACTTGCCGCCATCTGCAAGAAAATCGATGCGCGAAAGATTCCAGTATTTCGCCATCACGTTCTCGTAATAGCCCGTGGGAAGCGGACGGTTCTGTTCCTGCATCCTGTCAACTGCCGAATGCCCGATATTGTAGGCAACGAGCGCATCTTTCCAGTTTCCGTACTTCGCGATAAGGCGAATGAGATAGGCGGTTCCCACAATCACGTTCACTTCGGGTTTCATCAGGTCTTCGGTCGTCTCGATATTGAGACCAAAGCGACGCCCCATCTTCTGTGCCGTTTCCAGCTTGATCTGCATAAGTCCAAGCGCCCCCGAAAAGGCCCCCGACTGCATGCGTCCGCGGGCGTTCGGGTTGCCGTGGCTTTCTTGCGCAACGACCGCCAGAATGAGCAGAGGATCCGTCGAATACGAATGCGCATTTTTCCAGATGAGTTCCGTGAGTTCCGCGCGGGTTTCCGGGGAAATGCGTCCCTTCGAAAGGTATGCGAGCGCCTTGTCGATTTTTACATACTCGATGGTCCAGCGACCCCATGTTTCAAGCTGTTCCAAATCCCCGCGGAGTTCCATTTCCTCGGTGACAAGTTCTGTCATCTGGTTTCGCCGGACGAGCCAAAAATTCGTAAACACGAGAATCGTCACGAACGCGACGGCAAACAGGACAAGCACCATCGGGCCAGAAACCCGGACACTATTTTTCACGGCGCGAGTTCTCCAGGTATTCCAGATACGTCACCCAGTCCTGGATAATGCCAAAGGAACTGAGCATAGTCGTATCCTGTACCACGCCAAGCTTGCGGAGCGGACCTATAGAAGATTCCAGCCTGTCAATTTCGCGGACATAGCGTTCCTTCTGCGCCTGAAGCGCTATAATCTGCGCCTGCTTATCGGCAATCTCACGACCCTGCGCCGCTACGATTAAGAACAGCGTAATCGCCCAGCCCACAATTAAAAGAGCACCCGCAATGGCGACACTCGGGCTCAACCTGATTCCCGTCTTGACCGCATAATGGATTCCAATCTGCTGCAGTTGCTTCGACATGCCCGAATCCTTGTAGGCACTCCTGCTCGGGAATATCTCGAAGATGTTGCGATACTTCGCAAAGTATTCATCCAGTTCCTCGCTGTCGAAGATCAGGACCAGCTTGGAGTTCTGAGCCTGGAGCTTATTCAAAAGTTCAAGGAACAGGTCAAGATAATCGTTCACCTTGAAATGCGCATGCGAAAGGTTCAGGAAGAAAAAGCAACCGGGGCCATCCGCAAGCATGTCAATCTTCTCGCGGACTGCCGGAAGCTGAAAAGCGCCCAACGAACCGGACAGCGTAATTTCCACGTCTTCTCCGTAATCTTCGACCTGTATGTCAATCAAGTCAGAGCGCACCGTCTACCTCCCCGATACCGACACGGAAATGCCGAACTTCTTTTCGTCCATAACGGTAAGCGCCGTCCGCCAGAACGGATATATACGCAAGCCCTGATAAACCTCGGGGGCCGCTGACGACGAGGCCCCGAATACAGGACCGACAAAAACGGATGCGGGCGAATCGAACTTCATCGTCACGACGCAACCCTGAGCGAAATCCTGAATCTTCATTTCCTTCGCTTCCGGATAGACCAACGGATTCTCGCCATCCCACTTCAAGTCAAAGCCATCGATAACAATCCTTCCGCCGGATTTTCCAAGCAAACCGAGTTCGAAAATGGTACCGAAAAAGCACTTTGAATCCATGTACGTGGAATTTGACAGCGTGTACTTTACGGAAATACTCGATGCACCAGGAGCAAGCACATAGTCCTTCTCGACACGGAATACGCCCTTCTTGCCGCCAACCGTAAATCCCTGCTCTTCCAGGAGCTGCACTTCGGCCCCCGACTCGCTGCGGCTAATCGTATAGTCGTAGGGATCCTTGAGCAGGTATTCGCGGAGGGAAAGCGCAAGCCCAATCTGAACTGGAGTCATGTCCACGTTCGGCAAGAGACAGTCGAGGAAGCCCAGGGAGGGTTCGCCGTCATCGCGCCACGCATTCAGCAGGTTCACTGCCGACGACTTGTGGCACAGCAGGCGCAGGACGCCACCGGCGCGATAGTCGAGCAGCGAAGACATGTTCGAATTTTCCATCCAAATCTGCTTTTCGCCGCGCAGCAAGAAATCGCATACTTCCACGCGGAGCCCCGAAAAAGACATCATCGAGTCTAGAGCCGAAGAAGCCGTAAGAAGATAACGGAAGCCCCATTTGCGGACATTCAAGCACCGCATCCCCTCCTCGTTTGCCAAGTCGCGGAAGAAAATCGGGGACATCGCGGGAATAAGCCTGTCGCAAAAGACTTCGAACTTTTCGTCAGAAAGCGAATCACGCCCCCGACGGAAAAGCGAAAGGAAAAACTTCTGCAGCACGTTGACTTCGGGCCTGCGGATCAGCATCTCGCGACAGGTCTTCGCCGAGGCGGGAAGCCCGAGCTTGCGGCCCGCCGACATGAGGTAGCTGAGCGAACCTTCAGGTTCAAGCTGGTTCACCGTATAGCCCACAGGCCACGTCTGCACGTCGTTTGTTTCTACAAAATCAACAAGACGCTCGAAGAAAGCGACAATTTCGCTAGGTTCCGGGGGCAAATCCAAAAGAACGACAGCCGACTTTCCTTCTCGGCAGTAAGGCTCCGCAATTTTACGCCAGTTGAGATCGTCGTTCTCGATGGCACGCGAAAGCTCACCGGAAACAGGAACGATGCGCATCAGCGCTCCCTTGTCCTCAATAGTGAACCAACCGGATGTCGGAGTCGAACGTCCGAGAGCATCCTGGATTGCAGCCTCGCTCACCAGTGCATAGTCGAAACCCGATTTCGCGAGCACCGCCGTCATATCCATTTCCCAGACAAGCGAAGAATTGAAGTATCCCTGCGGCTCCATGTCGAAAAACTTCCTGAGAAGCGTGCAGTGCTGTTCCAACTGCAATCGTTGCACTTCTTCTGGGAATAGCGGAAGCATCGGATCGTAGAAGCCACCGCCCAGGAATTCGAGAAGACCTTCGCGGATACCATTCTTTATCTTGCCAAATGCAAGCGGTTTGGCCACCTTGCGAAGCATGCGAAGCGTCGGGCCATCCATGTAGACCGAACACTTCACCAATCCAGACGTAAGCAACACGTCAAGGCCGTCGAGCAAATTACGCGCAACGGCTTCAAGATCCTTGTAGGCTGTGGCGGGCGATAGCTGGAGAACAAAGGAAATTGTCGGCTTCATGTAGTGAAGAATAGAAATTTTAGTTGCCAGTTATTGGTCATTAGTCATTGGATACTAGCAACTGAGGGACTCGGGATGTTTATTGAGGGGCCTGGCATGATTGCTGCGGTTAAAAACCGAGTTGCACAAGCAGGCCGCCACCAGGTTCGCGCAGGTTTATCGCCGGCGCAACGCTGATTTTGTACCGATCTTTGTACTGTTCAGCCTTTTCCTTATAGCGTTTGCCTTGCTCCTTTTGCGCCGACGAGCCAGAAATATCTGAAGCACCCAACGAGAAAGTAACGGGAACTAAAGTTAGCAGCGTTGCTATGCCAAAAGTTCGCCCCGCTATAGCCGTTCCCAGGTGGTCATAGTCGACAATGAAAGTCAAGGTCACCCCTACAGCAACAGAGACCACCCCCAGAGCAATGGATTTCCAGCCACTTTCAAATCTTTCTGATGCGTATTTCTGACAGTTGTCGCTCCAGCCGCGATAAATATCTGCACTATCCGGGCTAGGGACGTTTCCGTACACTAGGGACAGGAGCGAATCCTGCGGAAGGTTCTTGTCTATCACGGAATCCTGTTTGAAAAATTCGGAACGGCAGCCCCGATCGACGACTATGAGTGAATGCGGATGCTCGGAACCCATGTTTATCACTCTGACAGTGTCCGTGGTCGCCATTCCATAAAAAACGGGGACGGCGAAGGACATTGCAGAAAAAGACAATAAAAACAAAAGAATGTGTTTTAAGCTAGTCATTACGAAGAAAATAAACAATGCAAGCAGCTTACGCAAGAATGCCTGTCGGCCAATTTTACCCTTCATCTAGAAAGGTTAGTAGCGCATGCAGGCGGCTAGCGGGCACAAAAAAAGCCCGCGGGAATGTGGCG
>NZ_DFLC01000026.1:0-24069 GCF_002374005.1 Fibrobacter sp. UBA3629
AAAGTACGGAAGTAACCGAGGATGTTCGGACGGCCGTATTCGTTGTTGAACGCAGCGCCACCGAGCGGGCCTTCGATCATGATGTCGAGGGCCGACGCAATGCGGGACGGGCTTCCGAAGTCCTTTTCCCAAGGCTGGACTGCACCCGGCAGTTTCAAGTTCGAAACGCTGAAGCCCGTGAGACCGGCCTTCGGCTTGGAACCCTTACCCGTGGCACCTTCGTCACGGATTTCGCCACCACTACCGGTAGCGGCACCCGGGAACGGAGAAATAGCCGTCGGGTGGTTGTGGGTTTCGACCTTCATCAAGATGTCGACTTCTTCGTGGTGGAAGTCGTACTTGTTGTTGCGCGGGTCAGCGTAGAAGCGGCCAGCGACAGCGCCCTTCATCACGGCGGCGTTGTCCTTGTAGGCGCTGAAGATGTTAGAGTTGTGGAGCTGGTAGGTGTTCTTGATCATCTGGAACAGGGACTTGTCCTGTTTGACGCCGTCGATGGTCCATTCGGCACCGAACACCTTGTGGCGGCAGTGTTCCGAGTTGGCCTGAGCGAACATGTAGAGTTCCACGTCGGTCGGGTTGCGCTTGAGCTCGGTGAAGTTCTTCACCAGGTAATCGATTTCATCCGGAGAGAGCGCGAGGCCCATTTCCTTGTCGGCCTTCACGAGGGCGTCGCGGCCCTGGTCGAGCACCGGAATCACATTCAGCGGACGCGGTTCTTCCTTGCTGAACAAGACTTCGAGGGATGCGGTGTCGGCAAACACGGCCTGCGTCATGCGGTCGTGAATCTTGGCGGAAATCTTTTCGCGGGCGCCAGCCGGTGCTGCACCTTCAAACTTTACATAGTATGCAATAGCGCGTTCGATGCGCTTGATGGCCGGGAGGCCGCAAATGTGAGCGATATCGGTAGCCTTCGAGCTCCACGGGCTAATAGTACCCGGACGCGGGCACACCACAAAGAGTTCGCCTTCGAGAGCCTTGGGTTCGCGGGCCGGACCGTAGTGCAGCACCTTCTTGAGCGTTTCAGTTTCTGCATCGGAAAGTTCGGCGGACAGGTCCACCACGTGCAGGAATTCAGCGTAAACGGAAGCGACAGAGAGCCCCGCAGCCTTGAAATCGGAAGAAAGTTTCTGGAGACGGAAATCCGACAGAGCCGGCGTACCACGTAAAATGAGCATTATAAACCTCGGTTTAAATTTTACGCCGTAAATTTAGAAAAAACATGCGGGAGGGGACCCAGCTCGGAGTTGCGAAGGCCGCACGGTCCCCTCCCTGCACCCTCCCCTTCCTTGGCCAACGCTTTATTATCTTCCATAAAAAATAACACGACCCTTTTTAGAGTCGTGTTTCATTTTTCCGTATCTTATTAAGTGTCAAGCGATTAGCGTTTTTTACCCTTCTTGCCTTTCTTGCCCTTGTCGGCCTTTGCAGGCTTTGCGGGAGCCGGGGCTTCTTCGACAGCTTCGTCGCCCTCTTCTTCCTCGCCTTCCACTTCTTCTTCCTGAGCGGCAACGAATTCACCGTAAAGCGCGCTCACGTCGATAGAATTGAGGCCCGAAAGGGTCTTGAGTTCAGTCTTCTTGTCGACATCGACCTTGTCAAAACTGGAGATGATGAAGTAGGCGCTCGTGGCCTCGAAACGGCGAGTCTTGTTCGCGATGCTGTTGGCACCCTTCGTGGTCGGGAAGTACTTGGCTTCGAGCTTCGCCATATCCTGGGAAGTCTTCACCGTCTGCTTCGCTTCGCTGGCCAACGCCCACACAAGCTTGTTCACGTCGGCAGAATTGTTCACGCGGCTCAAGATTTCAGTGGCAGCGTCGTAGTTCGCCTTCGTTGTCGTATTATAGTGTTCGGTCGCCTGGCCTACATAGTTGCCTTTCTGCATAAGGACCAGCGCCGCGACAGCGACAACCAGGATGGACAAAACAATGGCAATGTTCTTACTATTCATCCTATACTCTCCTTATTCGAAATGGTAGGGGGCCGCTTTCGCAACCGTGAAGTTTTCAGCAAAATTGTATTCGACGAGGGCCTTGTAGTCGCTCTCCTTGAGCTTGCCCTTGACAAACGTAAACTTGACGACGCAGTTCTTGCCACAGGCAACTTCCTTCACGCCGCCTTCGTCCTTCAGGAGGAACTGTTCGGCAAGGCCGACCGCGCTGATGTCGCTCTGGACCTTATCCGGAATGCTTGCCGCCGTGTACATGTACGAGAGCTGCTTCACGCGGGCACCCGTATCCTCAAAAATTTTCTTCACGTTGGCATCGAATGCCGTCTCGGTATTCGCACCCGCGATAGTCGCGTAGACAAGCTTCCAAGCCATGCCGTACTGGTCCATCGATTTCCACTGTTCCTGGAGTGTCGTATTCACGGCCGCCTTGTAGGCACCGACCTGTTCCTTGACCGTTGTCTGTGCCTGCTCGTTGAGCTGACCCTTGAACACGAACATCACGACCACGAGGGCCACGATGAGCACACCATCGACAATGGCCAGAATCTTGAACTTTTGCTTATTCATAGATAATCCTTCGAATTAGAATTGATTTAATATGATTAATAAGAAAATAATACTTAATTTGAAAAAAGCAAGCAAATTTATAGAAAAATTTGCACCCCAAAAGGCGAAATAAGGCAAGGAACGCACTTTTTTGTATATTTTTCCCAGAATGACAGAAAGCAACGAAACAAAAAAACTGCCGTCGCAGATCATTTTTGAAAACCTGAAGGAACTCCTCCGGGCAAAGAACGCCGCCCACGAATCCATCTTCAAGTTCCACTGGAAAAAGATGTGGCCGTTCAACCGTATCTGGCCGCAGGTGGACTTCGAGCGCATCGTACGCCTGATGAGCGAAATCCGCAAGAACATCATCGCGCAACAGAACCTCGTCATCGAAGCCAAGGAAAAGTCCAAGCCTTTCGAAAAAGTCTTCCTTGACGCCGTACCCGCCTATCTCAAAAGTCTCGATGAAAGCTGCAAGGGGCTTGCCGACATCGCACAGTGGAAGCAGGACATGCTCTACAAGAAAATTCGCAAGCAGGCAAAGCTGGTCCGTGACACGCGCGACTACAACACCCTCCTGAAGACCTACGAGAAGCAACAGGGGGACTTGGTCCGGGCCGGAGCCATCGTGCAGATGGGCTGGGGCGAAGTCGTGCAGAATCTCCCAAAATAGGATTCGGGCCCGCCCATGCCTGCGATAAGCGTCATCATCCCGGTTTTCAATACGGAGCCCTTCCTCGCGAACTGCCTAGCGAGCATATACGGGCAGACGTTCCGGAATTTCGAAGCGATCGTAGTCGACGACGGTTCCACGGACGGGAGCGCATCCATAGCCAAGGCTATCGCCGAAAAAGACTTACGCTTCCGCATCGTCACACAGGAAAACAAGGGGCTCTCGGAAGCGCGCAACGCAGGAATCGAAGCCGCGCAGGGCGACTGGATAACCTTCGTGGACAGCGACGACATGCTCGCCCCGAACTTTCTGCAGGCTCTCTTCGATGCAATCATGCAAACCGGTGCGGACATCGCCTGCAGCGGCAAACTCCATTTCGGGGATATCCCGCAGAAAGCGGGCTCAATTTCGACGCTACGGGCGCATTACGGATTCAGTCCCCACTCCGGGAACTGCATCCGGCTCTCCCCCACGAGGGCGCTTGCAAATGCATTGTACCAGAACGACCGCCCCGACTATTCCGCATGGAACAAACTTTATGCGGCCAGCCTCTGGAAAGGCCGACGGTTTCCGCCAGGAAAATTCTTCGAAGACATGGCTACAATCCCACAGGTCCTTCTGGATGCAAGACTTGTCGCATTCGTGCCTGATCCCCTCTATCACAACCGCAGACATTCCTCAAGCATCCTCGCCTCCTCTTACAACCGAAAAAAGGCGGAGCTCCTGGATATCGCGGAGGCGGTATGCAGCCAGGTCAAAGGCAAGGGAGCGAGGCTCGAAAGAGCAGCAAGGAGCAACCTCTTCAGCGCAAGCTGCAGCATCCTGATGCGCACGGAAGACACGCCCGAATTCGCCGACTACCGCGAACGCGCATGGAATCACATCAAGGATTTGCGGATGGGAACATTGTTCAACCCGAGAACCCGGCTCCGCAACAAGGCCGCTGCGCTGATTTCTTTTGCCGGAAAGACGACGCTCGTAAGGGCACTACGGAGGCACGGATGATTCCGAAGAAGATTCATTTCTGCTGGTTTTCCGGCGACCCCTACCCCGAAAGCGCACAACGTTGTCTTGAAAGCTGGCAGAAGTTCCTGCCCGATTTCGAGTTCATCAAGTGGAATGCAGAAAAAGCGCAAGCCACAGGCATCCCCTGGGTGCTGGAGGCGCTCGGACAAAAGAAATGGGCATTCGCGGCCGATGCCGTTCGGCTCTACGCCCTCTACAACGAAGGCGGTTTCTACCTCGATACCGACGTGGAAGTTTTGCGTCCACTCGACCCGCTGCTGAACCGCCCGAATGCTTTCGGCTACGAAAACGGTTCCAGGCGCATCGAGGCGGCGGCCATGGGATGCGAGGCGGGATGCGAACCGATAAAGGCTGCTCTCGAATTCTACCACCACACGCACTTCGAATACCGCGAATCGGGCGTAGACGACATGGTGCTCCCGAAAATTTTGGCGGACGCATTTGAGAAATTCCCCAATACCGAAATCCTGCCCGAAAGCGCGTTTTCGCCCAAGAGCTACATCGACGGGAAAATCCGCACGACCGGCGACACCTACTGCATCCACCATTTCGACAGCGCATGGCGACCGGAATCGGTCCGCAAGGGGATTCGGCGCAGGCAAAAGCTGTTCGCCACCTTTCCCCGCCCTATTGCAAAAGCGCTTTCCCTTCCGCTTTCGCTGTGGACGAACCTCGCGACCCTCGGGGTGCGCGGGACTCTCAAAAAGATTTTCAGATTACCGCTTTAGCAAAAAGCGCGGAATGAAGAGCTTGGGGAAGCGCTTGAAGAACGGGAGCGAGAACGACCAGAGCTGCGGTAGCCTGCGAAGGGCCTCCTTCTTGTCGCAATAGGCAAGCATCGAAAACCAGTGCGACTTCCAGGTGTTCACGGCCTGCCGGTACAGCGGATGCGAAGAATACTTGTCGATGACCTTGAGCGTATTTTCGTACAGCCAGTTCTTCTTGCCCGAAATATTCGTCGAATGGATTCGATAGTAGCAACAGATTGTATCGAGAACAGGGACGGGTTCGTATAGCGAAAGGAACTTCAGCATCATCTGGAAATCCTCGATGACGAATTCCGCATTGTAGCCGCCCAGGTCGCGGAACACCCTGCAGTCAATCATTTCCGAACAGCCGTGGAGTTCCTTTTTCCCGAGAAACACCTCGGCGAACGTCACCTCGGGAATTCCCGAAGTGTATCGCGGATCCGGAGCCGATTCGAGCTTGCCATCGGCATCCATATTGATGACCTGGCCAAAGCAGATGGGCTTGCCGGGATGCGATTCCAGGTAGTCGCTCTGGAGCCTGAGACGGTCCGGAGGCATGATGTCGTCGGAAGCAAAGCTGCAAAAATACTTGCCTCGCGCCATGGACAAGAGTTCGTTCATGGTCGGGACAAGGCCCTTGTTCGGACGGTTTACGTAGGTAAACTTGAGTTCGGCCTGCAGGCGTTCGAGAATTTCGGGAGACCTGTCAGAACTGCCGTCGTCAATGACAATGAGTTCAAACGGCACGCCCTTCTGCGCCATCACGGAGCGCACCGAAGCCTCCACGTACTTTTCGTGGTTGTAGCAGGCCATCAGCACCGACACGAGCGGCGGCATTTCGCGTTGTTCCGTTTCGGCGCCCTGCACAAAAGCCTTCACGTAAACGTTTTCGTCTATCTTTTCGGCAAACATGTTCGTTATGGAGTATTCCATTTGAGCCTCCCGACCGTTATGGCGAGAACGACCAGCGTCACAAAGTTTTCGAGCGCATAGGCAAGCATCGGGCCTTGCAGTTCAAACAACCTGATTCCAACGAAGGTTCCCACGGCAAAGAGAAGGTTCGCCCCCACCTCGATAACGAGGAAAGCCTTCGTTTCGCGGCGAGCTACTAGCACCATGCCAAAGCACCAGCCTCCCGAACGGAACAGGTCGCCCAGCAACTGAATCGGCATAAAATCCGCCGCAGGCGCATACGCTCCCGAAAGGAGAATCGCGACGACAAGGCTACGTCCAAAGTAAAGCGCGATGCAGAACAGGAGCGTAAAGCCCATCATGCGCAGGAAAATCGGATAGAATTCCCTGCGGAATGCATCATGCGTCATGTTACGGCTAATACGCGGCAAGACAAGCACCCCGAGGATTGCCGAGAAGATGGACGCAAAGAAGTCCGATATCTTGTAGACGCCCTGCCAGATGCCAGCGGCATTCCAGCCGAGTTCAGAACCCACGAGCGAACGCACAACCATAAGGACGAGCGGCGCGACAATCATCGGCACAAGTCCCATCATGGCATACGACCACCAGGGCTTGCGAACATCCAGAACCGATTCCCTGAAGGTCTTGATGTTGAATCCTGCACGTGCCGCCACGCGGGCGGCAAAAATTCCTGCGACAATCGACTGCGTCGCGATGATGGAAAGCACAGAAAGGCGACCGGAATAGAGGAAGAACGCGACCCAGAGCATCTGGAAAAGCGACGCGACTATCTGGATGAGCGCCCAGCGCTTCACGAGCCCAAGGCCGTTCATCACCGCAGAGCATATCGCGACCATGTTGGTAGCAAGCATTCCTGGAAGCGCAAAGAGGATGGCCGCCTGCGCAAGGCGCGGATGCACCCCCGGCAGCAACGATTCAAGCGGGGCCACGAAGCAGAAGATGACGGCGACGACGCATGTAAAAATCGTTGCAAAGGTCGTGAGCCGGAATCCGCCACGCCAAATGCCGTGCAGGTTTCTGAGGTTATCCTTGTTCTGTGCGGTAAGGCTCACCCAGCCGTTCTGCATCGCAAGGCTCGATGTCGCCTGCCCGATGCTCATCCAGTTCATGAACTGCCCGACACACGCGAATGCGGCAGGCGGCAAGAACACGGCCAAAAGCTTGTTGATGACAAAGGCACGGAGCGTATTGAATAGCGTCACCGAACCCGAGCCGAAGAACAGTTTCCATATTTTAGAGGAATGGTCCACCGTCAGCCGCCTACTTTTTTTGGAGACTGCACGCTGTCTATTTCGCGAATGACACGCGCGGGGACACCACCGATGACGACGTTCGCCGGGAACTCGCCCGAAACGACCGCACCCGCCGCGACAACAGAATTTTCACCAATCGACGTTCCCTTGAGAATGGTCACGCGGTCGCCAATCCACACATTGTCCGCGAGCGTCACCTTGCCCATCTTGGGATTCCCTCCGATGCGTCTCGACGGGTCGATTTCGTGAAAGTCGCTATCCATCAAGGTCACCGAAGATCCAATGAGCACATTGTCGCCGATTTCGATTCCCTCGCCTTCGGAAACGGCGGTAAAGTGGTTGCAAATCTGGCAGTTCCTGCCGATTACGATTTTTGAATCCTTGTTGCGCACGTTCAAGAACTCGTAAGATGTCCAGTAATCCGCATCCTCGATAAACCCGAACGAGGTTCCCTCCCCCACGACGATACGGCCCTTACCTTCGCAAAGTACGGGAGCAATGGAGCGGAACTCGCCTTCGGGCTTCGCTGTCGAAATGCTCCTGAAAAAGAGCACCCACGAAGTCCGCAACAGCTTGCGGATGATTCTAACGAACAAATTCATTCATCGCTCCAATAATTTCGGAAACTTCGCCGTCCGTAAGGACCTGCGACACGGGGATGCTCAACACGGTCTCGGCAATCTTCTCCGCAATCGGGAATTTCGGATTCGCGGGAAGCAAGAAGTTTTCACCCTCCGGCCCGGCCGCGTAGGCCTGCTGCAAATGCGGAGGAATCGGGTAAAAGATAAGCGTCCCGATACCGCGGGCCTCGAGATGTCCCTGCAAGGCATCGCGGGTCGCCCGGTCAGGCGTGCGTACCGTAAACACATGCCACACATGCTCCCGCGGGTCTGCCGGAATTTCGGGCAATCGCACCAGCGGGTTCCTGATTTCGCGCACGTAGCGGGCCGCAATTTCGCGGCGGCGTGCGTTCAAAGCATCAAGATGCGGGAGTTTCGCGAGCAAGAAGGCAGCCTGAATTTCGTCGAGGCGGGAATTGACGCCGCGATACTCGTTCACATACTTCTGTTCGGAACCGTAATTGCCGAGCATCCGCACCACGCGGGCGAGTTCGGCATCGTCGGTCAAAACCAAGCCCGCATCGCCGAGCGCCCCGAGATTTTTCGTCGGGTAGAAACTGTAAGCGACCGCGGCGCTTTTTGAACCGGCGGACGTAGCGTCCGAACCAAGCCGTGCACCATGCGACTGCGCCGCGTCCTCAAAAACAAGGAGATTGCGCGTCTTGGCAAATTCGCTAATTGCCTTCATGTCGGCCAAGCGCCCATACAGGTGCACCGCGAGAATCCCGCGCGTCTTTTCCGTGCAGGCATCCGCAAGCCGTTGCGGGTCGATGTTGAAAGTATTCTCATCGGGCTCCACGAGCACGGGCACAAGCCCTGCCGCATTCACCGCAAGTACCGTCGCGATGTAGGTATCCGCGGGCACAAGGATTTCGCTACCCGGAGCCAGGCGGCCAAGTTCGACGGATGCCCGAAGCATGAGCGTGAGGGCATCGAGCCCGTTCCCGACACCCACCCCGTGCGCAAAGCCGGAGTAGGCGGCAAATTCCTTCTCGAAGCGATCGCAATAGGATCCGCGGATATACCAGCCCGATTCCACGACCGCCGAGGCAGCGTCCTTCAAAGCGTCCATGTAGGGAGCATTCACCTGTTTCAGGTCAAGGAAAGGAATCTTCATTACCGCTCCTTCTTGAACTTGAGGTATTCGCCGTAATCGCGCCAGTAGTCGCTCTCGTCAAACTCGTGCGAAGTGAGCACCAGGCAAATGGAGCCCGAAGAGAACCCGAGTTCCTCGGCCCACACTCCGGGCGGAATGTGCAGCCCGAAATACGGACGGTCAAGGCGGTAGACCTTCTCGTTCTCGCCGTCGGAAACCTTGATATCGAAAGCGCCGCTCGCCGCGACCAGCAGCTGGTGGCATTCCTTATGCGCGTGTCCACCGCGCGTCACGCCGCCGGGAATATCGTACAGGTAAAAAACTCGCTTGATATCGAAGGGTATCTCCTTCGAATTCTGGATAGGCGTAAGGCTACCCGAACGCTCGCTTATCCTCGGGAGTTCAATGAGCGAGCACATGTCGATGCGGGCTTTCTTCAAATCCTGCTCGTTCATTTGCGTACCTCGCGGATAAACTCGTCAAAATCACGGATGTAATCCTCCTCGGAAAAATCCGCCGAAGAAACGACTAGCGCAAGCGAATTGGTCGAGAAATTGTCGAGGGTGCGCCAGTGCATCGGGGGCAGGTAGAGCCCGTAGTACGAGCGCGAAAGGGAATAGCGCTTTTCTTCTACACCGTCGTGCACCACCACATCGAAGCTGCCCGAAAGCGCGACGAGGAATTCCATCTCCGTCCTGAAAGCATGGCTCCCGCGCAGGCAACCGCCCGGCACGTCGTAAATCCAGTAGGTGCGCCGGATTTCGAACGGGACATGCTTCCCCGATTCCAAAAAGCTCAAGTTCCCGCGTTCGTCGAGGAACTTGGGCAACTGGATGATTTGCGCTTTTTCTTCAAAATTCGGCATATTATGAAAGTAATATACAATTTTTTATGTTCTGCAGGCGGTAGATTTGTATCTTTAAGGCATGTTCAGTGTTTTGCCGTACGATTCGCACCTCGAGGCGCGTTGGGACCGGTTCGTGATGAACGAATCGGTAAACGGCACTTTTTTGCAGACAAGGCGATTCCTGAACTACCATCCGCAAGGGCGATTCAAAGACGCATCGTTCATGCTGGAATCGAGCGGCATCATCGTCGCAGCCTTCCCCGGCAACCTGACGGATGCGGGAGAATGGATTTCGCACCAGGGTTCCACCTTCGGCGGCCCAATCATCTCGAAGCATTACTACACCGCGGAACGCATCGCAAGCATCGTCGAATTTGCGGAAAATTATCTGAAAGGCATCTGCAAAAGTGTCCGGATGCGCCCGACATCGAGCCTCTTCGCCCTGGATTCGACAGCCCTCCTGGAATACACCCTGGAGCACCGCGGCTACAGGCGCCAGACGGAACTCAGCGCCTTCTGCACGCTGGCCCCGGACAAGGACCCGTTCGAAAGCTGCAAGGATTCCTGCCGCTCGGTATTCCGCAAGTCGCTTCCGCACAACCTCGAATACCGAGAAGTGACAGACGCGGAACTGCCCGAATTCTACAGGCACCTCTGCATTTCGAAAGCGAAGTTCAACGTGAAGCCCGTCCACACGCTCGACGAGCTTCTCGACCTCAAGCACAACCGCATCGCAAACGAAATCAAGTTCCGTGCGCTATGGAAAGGCGGGACGTTTGTCGCGGGAATGATGATGTTTGATTTCAAGCAAACTAACGTCCGACATGCGCAGTATATCGCCCCGAACGTAGAAATCCGTGACTTCCAGCCCTCGACCGCCATTTACATAAGCGTCATGCGCGAAGCCGCGAAAGACGGGATCAAGAAATTTTCGTGGGGAATCTCGACCGAAGATTGCGGCGAATACCTGAATCTTCCCCTGTTCAAATTCAAGGAATCGTTCGGAGCCAAGGCCTCGCTGAACCTTATTTACAGCAAAGATTTCTAGATCATAGCATGAATCGGTGCACCACTCAGTCCTTCAAACAGCGGACCGAGAACCCGAAATTCGGCCTCAAAATGAGCAGCGCTACACTAGTGTTTGCATTATTCAAATACGCAGTGAACGTCTGCTCGGTAAGACGATTGTTAGAACTCCAGAAGGCCATGGAGATGCCCTCACTTTTAAAACTCCCCTCGCCATACACGCCAGCAGGCAACGCTGCAAACGAATAGGAATCCGAGCCATTTCCATCGTCGTTCCAACCGCTTACAGATTTGAGCATATCGCCTGCGGAAGATGAGCCTCCAACATCATTGAATAGCGTGCGAAATTCCGTCGTGTCGGGCAGATGCCAACCCTCAGGGCAAATACCACGCACCGGGTATTTCTGGAAGCATATTTTTCCATAGCCGCAGCCCATGCCATTCGTGCTCCACAAACCAGCGCTGTCCATCGCAGCCGCCCACGTATAAAGGCGACCGTACTTGTCGCAATATTCTGCAGAATCGTTATAGCACCAGCTCGTGGAATCGGAGGTGTAGTCCCCATCGCTATAAGGAACGCCAACGAATGCGTAATTCAGGTTCTCTGCCATCCACCACTGATTACCAATCTTTACCGTCTTGTAAGACTGGCCATCGCGAGAATCGATCAAGGTTCCCTCAATTACAGTCGATGGGTCTATGTATCCCTCGGAAAGACTGCTACTAGATTTCACGCTGCTGCTTGTCATGGCGGCCGGAGCCTGCCCCGAGCTTGATGAATGGGAGCCGCCATCTCCTTGACTGCTACTCGACTTCGGCGTAACGCTGGAAGAAGAATTCGCAGAACAGCTAGACTCTATCGACGACGATAAAACGCTGGATGAAATTTCCTTCGTGTCCGGGCGCGAAATCAAATCACTTTCATCGTCACTGCAGGCGACAAGCATCACGAACACAAGCAGAACGAACAAGTTTTTCATAAAGCGCATTTTTCCTCCTTAATGTTTCTTTTGCCTTTAAAAAAAGCACGCCATTTTTGCCCTGGGGCATATAAAACACAGCAAAACGGGCTATTTATATGCCCCTGCATGAAAAATAATCGCCTAGCATCGCTCCGTCAAGTCCATGGGGCATATAAAGCAGGCCAACGAGGGCAATTTATATGCCCCTCACACGCACATAGGCGCACAACCGCATCCGTTTTGTCACGCACAAACTAATAAAGGGCATATAGATCCAGCAAAAAAAGGGGAATTTATACGCCCCGATGGCAAATCAGCCCCAAAATTCGCCCGCACCAGCCATAAAACTTACCATCGCCGGCCAAAAAACGCCTTCTAGAAGTGCGGCGGCCACCGTTCGTCCACAAATTGCTATATTTATGCATATGAGTGAATATTTGCATAAATCCAGCATCGGCCCCGTTGAGCCGAAGGACTTCGTCAAGGACTATGGCGAGGCCGGTTTTGCGCTGGAAAACGGAAAGACGCTCCCCGCGCTCAACATCCGTTACGAGACTTACGGCAAGCTGAACGCCGCCGCCGACAACGCGGTGTGGGTCTGCTCGCCCTTGACCGCCGACGCACACGCCGCCGGCTGGTACACCGAAAACGACAAGAAGCCCGGCTGGTGGGACGAACTCATCGGCCCCGGCAAGGCAATCGATACCGACCGCTTCTTCGTGGTCTGCAGCAACATTTTGGGCGGGTGCAAGGGCACCACGGGCCCCGCAAGCGTGAACCCGCGCACGGGCAAGCCCTACGGGAGCACCTTCCCCACCATTACGATAGGTGACATGGTGCACGCCCAGAAGGAACTCGCCGACGGCCTTGGCATCAAGGAATTCTACTGCGTCATGGGCGGCTCGATGGGCGGCTTCCAGGCGATGAAGTGGGCCATCTACTACCCCGAGCAGGTGAAACGCATCGTGATTATCGCGAGTTCCCCGCGCTTCTCGAGCCAGGCGCTCGGTTTCGAAGTCGTGGCCCGCGACGTGATTACGCAGGATCCGAACTACAACAACGGCGATTTCTACGGTGAAGGTGTCGCAAAACCCGACGTGGGCCTCGCGAATGCCCGCAAACTTGCGCACATCACCTACCTCAGCGCCATCGGCATGGAGCAGAAGTTCAAGCGCGCGCAGGCACAGGAAAACAAAAGCCACGCCGTCACGTATTCCACGCCGTTCGACCTGAACCTACCTATCGAAAGCTACCTGCGTTACCAGGGCAAAAAGTTCGTGGACCGCTTTGACGCGAACAGCTACCTGCACATCGCGCACGCGACCGACGCATTCGACCTCGAAACCGAATACGGCAGCATCGAGAACGCCTTCAAGGACATCAAGGCCGAAGTGCTGAACGTGAACCTCTCCACCGACTGGCTGTTCCCGCCGCACGAGAGCCGCCGCATCACGAGCGCACTCCTGAACGTGGGCAAGAAGGTGACAAGCCTCGAACTCGACACGCAGTTCGGGCACGACGGATTCCTTATCGAAGTGGGCGAACTCGGCAAGGCCGTAGGCCGCTTCCTCGATTCAAAGATTATCCCGCAGCAAGGCACGCAGGCCGTTCCCGTTTTCCACGAAGAGAGCGACTTCAAGCTGCTCGGCAAGCTCGTGAAGGAAGACAGCCACGTGCTCGACCTCGGTTGCGGCAGTGGCGACCTGCTCGACTTCCTCATCCAGAAGAAGAACGTCACGGGATTCGGCATCGAGAAGAACATCACGGGTATCCTCGACTGCCTCGAGAAGGACGTGCAGGTCATCCAGCGCGACCTCGACGACAAGGGAATCTCGGACCTGAAGGACGGAAGCTTCGACTACGCGATTATCAACCGCACCATCCAGGAAATCCGCGACCCCGTGGCACTCCTAAACGAACTGTTGCGCGTCGCAAAAAAGGCCATCGTCACGTTCCCGAATTTCGGGCACTGGACCACCCGCGGAAGCCTCATGCTCCACGGTCGCATGCCCAAGTCCAAGGAACTGCCGTACGAGTGGTACGACACGCCGAACATCCGCCTTTTGACGGTAAAGGACTTCTACACGCTCTGCAAGAAGGAAGGGTTCAAGATAGAGAACATCAACTTCCAGAGCGACCATACGCTGAGTAAGGTCCTTTCCGCATTCGGACTCAAGAACTTTGGCGCAGAACACGTGATTGCCACTATTTCGAAGGTTTAGACATGTCGATTATTTCCATGACCGGATTCGGAAAGAGCGAATCCACATTGAACGGAACCACCTGCGTTATCGAAGTGCGCAGCGTGAACAGCCGTTTCCTCGAAATTTCAAGCAAGATTCCTAAAAACTTCGCCTACCTCGAAAACGACCTGAAGGCGATCGTGAAAGACAAGCTCGCACGCGGTTCGGTGAATCTTTCCATCACGCTCGGCGAAGGCGCCGTCGGGAACATTCCCGTGTGCTACAACGAGACGGCAGTGAGCAAGTTCGTGGAAATCACGAAGGCCATGCAGGCCAAGTACGGCATCGCCGGCGAAATCAAACTCGAGCACATTCTCGCGATTCCGGAAGTGTTGCAGTTTACCGACGCGGGTGCCGACAACGAAGCCTGGGAAAAGCACCTGAAGGCAGAACTCGACAAGGCGCTCGACGGTGTAATCGCCATGCGCGAAAAGGAAGGCGCGAACCTCGCCGCCGACCTCACAAAACGTGTCGCCCACCTGGAAGACGTGCTCACGAAAATCGAGGTGCTGGACCCGCAGCGCATCGACACGTGGAAGGTCAAGTTCAAGGAACGCATCGACAGCCTGATGAAGGATAGCGAAATCGACGACGTGCGCCTGTTGCAGGAAGCCTGCATCATGGCCGACAAACTCGACATCCATGAAGAAATCACGCGGTTCCACAGCCACAACAAGCTGTTTCTGGATGCCCTCAAAAAAGGCGGCGCACAGGGCAAGAACCTCGGGTTTATCCTTCAGGAGATGGGGCGCGAGGCAAATACGCTCGGAACAAAGTGCCAGAGTGCAGAGATTGCAGCACTTGCCATCGAACTCAAGAACGAAATCGAGTGCATTAGGGAGCAGAGCTTAAACATCGCATAAGGCTCGGTCATAGAAGATGCCCGCCTTTTCGTCCACAGAGTGGATAACTCAACTAAGGCAATAAATTGCCAAGTTTCGTATAGCGGGCATGACATTACGCGGGCGCACTTTATTTTTTGGAAGTCTTCTTCTTGTCCTTCAGCTGGACGCGGCGGCTACCCGCACGCAGGCGTTCCCACGGGCAGAAAGCCATCGTTCCGAACGTAAATCCGAAAAACCAGATTGCAAAAGCGACCCAGAGAATCACAGCACCGGCTATTTCCTTGCCCGAGGCATTCCCCATGTCGACCGTGACGGCCGCAAGCGAGAGCAGGCTAGAAACACAAACCGGCAGGAACATTTTCTTGCCAGCCTTCACGAGGGCTCCCGCCTGAGGCGATCCTTCAGAAAGTTCCTTGCCAGCAACAAGCGCAAATGCCACGACGTTTGCAAACCCGACCACGCTCAGAACCGCCCAGACAAGCCACGCATTGCCGGGAATCAGCGGCAACCACGCCACAAAGCCGGTCATCAAGGCCCACGAAAGCGCAAACGGGAAAAGCGCGCAGGCGACACTCCACTTCGCAAACAGCAAAAGCAGAAGCGCAACTCCGGCAAAAGCACCGTAGAAAGGCAACTGCATTCCCTCGGCCCCATCAAGGAAGCCTAGCGATGCAATCAGCGCAACCGCGGCCACCACGGAACCGAGACCGCCACGGATTCCGCCAAAGACAAAAGAAAGGACAAACATCGCAATAGCGGCGACACACAGGTACTGCGCCGAATTCCAGAAAGCGCCAACACCATCCAGATTCGCAAGCCACATGCCCATGCCTTCGGATGCAGCAATCGGAAGCGTATTGACCGCCTGCCAATCCTTCGCCAATAAGGTGACCGTCAAAACAACCATCAGAACCACGAAAATCAACCTGAAGCGAAGCATCAGTTCCAAAAATTTCTGCACCTTGCCCGGTTTCTCTCTCAAATCCATATTTACCTCGAAATCAAAAGTTTCTGTTTCTTAGTCCACGTCTTTTTCTTGAAGCTGTTCGTCGCGGCGACCTCGCTTCGCACAACATAATGATACAGGCCGTTGGCCAGAAGCCGCCCGTGGTTATCCTTGCCGTCCCAGTGCGTCACGCCCGAAACGGCATCCTTCAGCACTTTTACCAGACGGCCATGCTGGTTATAGATAAAGATATCCACCGTAGATTCGCGATCCACTGCAAGATTCTTGAAGTAGAACGTAGTCCCCTTCTTCCCTACCGGATTGGGAACGTTGAACACGTCGGCAAGGCCCGCCTTCATGTCGTCGGAGATTTCCAGGTTCACCGTCTTTTTCGCGATATTTCCCAGCACATCCTGCGCCTGGACTGTAAACACGTATTTCCCAGCAGGGTACGAAGCCGATGCGAACTCCTTGCGGAGAACCGCGCGTCTCGAATTCTGTTCCATGAACGGGTACGGATGGTAGGGCGCCTCGACGCCCCTCAATTCAAACATGATTCCTTCATCGGCCTGCTCACGGAAATCAAGCCCAGTCGAATCCTCGACCACCACCTGGAGGCACGCCGGGGACTGCATCTTTACCGTCTCACCATCGGCATAGGACGCCTCGGAACCCTTTCTGAAGCAGGACTGGACATGGATAGTCGGAGGGACAGCGTCGTGAATGGAATCGGCATATGCCGAAAAGCCGAACACACCGATTCCCCCGATCCTGAGCCTTCCTATCGGGGCCTCGTTTTTCGAGTAGGCCCAGGCGCTGAACTCTACAGCCGTATCGCCAAACGCAATCTTCCGGGGCAAAACAAATTCCGTTTCGAAGCGGCCGCCCGCCACGGGAATCTGTTCTGAATAAATCAGGGACCCCTCGTACAAGACATCCAGCGTGTCATTTTCCGAATCGTAGCCCTTGTAAAGGCGCTTGTTCCTGGAACCTTCGCGCAACGACAAGGATATGTTTCCATCCGACATTCCACGGACAGATCCACTGAGGCGCATTTTGTCCAGCGCCTTGAGCGTATCTATCTTCTGGTCGAGCGACACCTTGAAATCCGTCTTGAGCATCTGAATCACCGGTTCGCCAAAAAGGATGTAATGTTCGTTGTTATAACGTTGCGAAGTATACTGAAGCGGATCCTCTTTTTCCCAGCGCACCTTCTTTGCCTTGACAAAGGCGTCACCGATGGTAATTCCAGGGTTCGCAAGCAAATTCAGAACAAAGTTTTTGCCCAACAGTTCGTTGTAGACACCATAAGTCTCGCGGGCCGCCCCCACCGAAGCAATCGACCCCGCCCCGGGAGCAATCAGGAATTCTTCGGACAGCGAGCGCTTGCCTCCTTCGTCAAAACGTCCCACCGCGCAGGAGAACGAATTGAGAATCGTGTAGCGTCCCTTGTTGTTGACTCTCGAAAGGTAGCTCGGCTTAAGAAGGCCTTCGCCTGCCCAGTCCGTCTTGGATCCATGCCCGAAATAGGTTGTGAGGAGCGCACCCTGATTCAGGATGTTAATGAAATCCTGAGAAGCCTGCCGCTTCTGCCCAGCCGCATCCACATCGTAATCCAGCAGGTAGACCTTTTTCTGGCTCCAGCGGAATCCAATTTCATCAGTCAGCGCATTGATCAGCCTGGACACACTTTCCTGCTTGTTCGTATGGTCCATATGATCATCGAATACGCCATTCTTCGCATCATCGGCCGTGAGAAGTAGCGTGTTGCGCCATTCCGAATGGTCAAAGACGCCCACTTTTTCGTATTCCTTCGCCTTTTCAATATAGGCGGAAAGTTCGACAGTCGACATCACCGGCATGCGTCCGACAGAAAGGTCCAAGTCGTAAGAACCGAAACGCACCATTTCGCCAGAATCAAGAGCCGCAAAGAAATCCTCCGTCACGGCGTCTTCCATCTCGAAAGGCGGGATAAAGTTCTTGCCGAGTTTGCCCGTAAATCCACGGTAATCGTAATGACCGTACCCGAGAAGCAGCACGTATTTCAGGTCCTCACACACGGAATAGGCGTAGGCGATATAGTTGCGAATCGCCACAGGCGAAAGCGAACCGCCCGTATATTGCCGATAAACGTCATCGACATTGACGACCGTCGTCGCAAAAGACGTTCCCGCCTCGCCTCCCGAACGGAACTCACCCAACGACACGGCGCCATCCAGAAATTCCGGGGCCGATATGATGAGGTACTCCGTCTTGGAGTTTATTTTCGAAATATCCTTCAAAACGCCATCAGGCACGTCGGCAGCGATTTCTACCGAAAGCGCCGTCCGATAGACGCCCTTGCGGTAAGCCAGGTAGCGGACATCCTCACCCGGGGCGATGCTGTCACGGGCGTATCCCGATTCCACCGACAAAAGCCCGACGGGCCTTAAATCGACGAACTTCATGATTTCCACGTCCGATTTTGCCGGAATGCGAATCACGCCAGTCGCGTTTCCCGGGAGCATCCACTCCGCAGAATCGACAGAAGGTTCCCAGCGGTAGGCGACCGAAAAGCCGTCAAAGCGGTCATACTGCAAATCGTTCGGGAGCATCGTCATCGAGAATTCGTTTCCACCTTCCTTGAGCGCATCCGTCGTGAACCGGAAATTTCCGCCGGGCAGCAGTTCAGCATCCGCGCGATGCAGGGTCGCACCATTTACATGGAAATCGAACCTGATTCCGTTCATGCGTTCCGCGTAGGGGTTCATCGAAAACGTCGAGCCACCCCTCTGGTCGTTGAGCTGTTCCACCGAGGATGTCGCTGCGGAACGGTACGGGAAATACGAGACATCGACAACGGCCGATTTCCCGGCCACAAGCCCCGGCAGGTTCCTCACCTGCGGAAGCGTAAGCTCGGAAGAAGCCACCGCCGTCGTGTCAAAGCGGCAATGCCAGTACCAGAACCATTCCTTGCCCGTCGTAGATTCCCAATCCAGGCCCTTGCCGTGGAAGGCATCCCTCAAAAAGGCATCTTTCTCCGAGCGCACGAAGCGCATCCAGGGAACATCCTTTCCCTGCGTCTTGATGGCAGGCAGCCTCTCATCGAGCCGAAGCCCCTTGCCCGTCTCGCTCCACCCCAGCTGGAAATACTGGAAGTAGGAATAGGGAGATGAGGAGAAGTAGTAGGTGGAATCGTACTTTTTCCAGAAGGACGTGCCGTAGCCGGCGAAAACGATCGAATCCCCCTCGCCAAATGTCCCGTCGGGGGATGCTCCGTTCCTGGAATGGTCGCGAACCTCGATCGGAATTTCGAAAAGGCCGTTCGGGAGTATGGACTGCGCGCCAGGCACCGTGGCCTCGAGCGTATCGGGAGACGCTCCGTAGAGTCTCAACTTCTCTACGGGAATTCCGTCGAGGTCCGATTGCCGCAAAAACGGGACAAGCGCGTTGCGGATGGTCTTGAATTCTACCGCATAAAGCCCGTCCTCGCTAAGAGTCGCATGGTTCCTGTCCCCAACGACTAGGCGCGCCAGAAAATGGACTCCGGAGATATCGGCCGCGCCGGATTTTTTCAGCGCCCCTCGAAGGTTCCTAGTCCGGACACCGAACTTCGAGGCTCCTTCGGGGTTGTCCACGCGAGAGACGGCACGCTTGCCGGGATTGATTCCCGAACCCGCCATCGAAAAATCAACCGTAAGCCTGTAGCGTTTGCGGAGCCTGAGCGAGGAGCCCGACTTCTCGTAGAGCGGGACGACCACTTCCATAATCCAGAGGCCATCCTTGAGCGCAGGCGCCGAGGCCTTCACTCCAGAAAACTTCGGTTG
This sequence comes from Fibrobacter sp. UBA3629, assembly GCF_002374005.1. Lineage (NCBI taxonomy): Bacteria > Pseudomonadati > Fibrobacterota > Fibrobacteria > Fibrobacterales > Fibrobacteraceae > Fibrobacter > Fibrobacter sp. UBA3629. The sequence continues at coordinate 19,526 of NZ_DFLC01000026.1, forward strand.
CACGCCGCTACAGTAGTCGCCACCGAGCGGAACCGTCGACTGCACCGAAAGCGACACCCGAGGCTTTGAACCGGCCGGGACTGCGACCCGGTAAATGCGGAAGGGCATTCCGGATTCGGCATCGTATTCCGAATTCTCGGGAACAAACGTTCGACCGGGGATACCCGCCCCTTCCTCATCCGTACAACCGTAAACCGAAGCGTCAACAACCGCGTCATCCAAGACAAAGCGAGAACGCGAATCCTCCACGACCGTGGAAGCGAGCGCAGAGACGCCGAGCAGCAGGCATGCCAATATGTGGATTCTGAACTTCACCATCTAAAAATATAAAATCGCAACCCCGTAAACTACGGATTCGTGATAACCATTTCGTAAAAACCGTTGCCGTCCGTCTTGAACTCCACCCACTGCCCATCGACAGCCTTCGTCTTGAAAATGGTAAACTGAGCGGGCTTCACGCCCTTCGAGAGGATAGCCTCGAGTTCGGTGTCCGAAATCATCGCGCTGGAATTGAACGAGGCCATGTACCAATGCCACGGCTGCCAGTTGAAAAGCGCTCGCGTCGACTGGACGAAGGCCCGCAGCATCAGAGAATACTCGTAGGCAAAGAAATCGCGGTAATTGCGTATTTCCGAGCGCTTTTCCACGACCGTCTTGGTCGCGAAGTCGGAATCGAAGCGGAGCGGCGTGGCATCCCGGTTCTCGTAGGTAAAGCGGATGGACTTGTCGTTTGCCACGACCTTCAGGGTCGGGCGGTCCAGGTGGACGAATTCCGAGGGGGAAACTGCCCTGTAGTCACGGAACACCACATCGGGGCTGAGCACCCGGTTCATCTTCAGCGGTACGGGTTTTGCATCCAGCGAGGCAAGTTCGTAAAAGACTATGACTTCGCCCGTGCCCTTGGGCAAAAGCACCGACAGCAGCGGACGCTCGCGTTCCGAAATCACCCAAACCATCTTCGGCTTGTTGTTCGACTTGAGCAACGGGTCCAACACCTTCATTACGGACGGGTCGCGGACGCCGTTTACATCCCATTCCATCCAGGTTCCGGTTCCGCCTACCGAATCGAGGACAGCAAACAGACGTTCGCCGCTAAATTCGCCCTTGGAATCAACGGCGCCCAGAAGCTTGGAAGCCGGAGCGGCAAAAGCCTCCGTCACAAGGGCAAGCACCAGCGAACAAAGAAAAAAAAGACGCATCCGCAGCAACTTTTCCTAGAAGCCAATCGGTTCAAGAAGGCTATCGTCCAGACGCGAATACGTCATGTGATATTCCTTCTCGATCCAGTAGAGGGCGAGTTTCTTTGCCGTCCAATTCTTCTTGACGGCAATGGATTCTATGCCCTTGGTAATGAGCGGAAGGGTTTCGGGCAGGTCCAGTTTCCACGCGAGGTCGTCCCATTCGAAAATTATGACGGGCACCTCGGGACTTTTCGCAAGCCCGACACTTCCGCGGTCGTTCTTCACCTTCATGGGGCCGAGGTTCAAGTTCGTGAAGCGTTCCAGCATTCCGCTCTTGCTGAGCATCATAAAGAGCATGCGGTCCTCGTCCGTCTCCCACAGGTGCTCACGTTCATAGAGGCGGTAGAGGATGATGGTGTAGGCCTCGTAGAACTGGCAGGTATCAAGCGCCTCGGAATCATAGACCTTTGCATGGTTTTCGAGCGTATCGAGCCAGTATTCCGAAGAATCCGTCAGGTAGGCATACAGCGTATCGGCAGGAGCTCCGTTGCGCACGGCATCGAGGAACCCGCGGAACATGCTTTCGAGCATCGCCTGCTTGTCGTCGAGCCCCTGCTGGTACTGCGCATCTTTCTCCTGAGCGGCCGGAGAATCTGCCTTTGCAGCAGCAGCGCCATCTTTCGCCCCCTCAGAAGTTCCCGCACAGGCCACAAACGACAGCGCCAAGGCCGCCACGAGGACCACCACTATTTTATTTTTCATGATATGCATCGCGATACCTACCTCAGAATGACTTTGGACCAGCTCCTGGCAGCCTGCACCCAGAAAGGTTTCCAGGGATCCGGCCCCGGCGGCCAGCACAGGAACAAAACCAACACGGGAGTCCTGCTGAACCTCCGCGAATACAATTTAGAAATCAAATCCTGCGAAGCGAGGTCGGCAAAGGAAAACAGGACCCATGCGCTGCACCGCATGCAGATGGCCATCGCGCTGAACGTCCGCGAGACGCCCCCGGCTGTCGAAATTCCCTTCCCCGGCAGCAACGGCCACATCCAGCCTTCGAACGCGCTATTTCCGCTCTTTATCGCCCACGTGTTCGACATCATGGCGCAAAAGAACGGGGACACCAAGGAAGCGGCCGCCGCCTTCAAGCTCACCCCGAGCGCGCTCGTGAAGATTCTCAGGCAAGACAAGGCCTGTGCCGAAAAACTCCAGAACCAGCGTGTCGCAGGCGGAAAATCCAGGCTAAAACTCTAGTTGATAAAAAAAAACGGCAAAAAAGGAACATTTTCCCGTTTCAGCCGTTTTTATGTGTAGGGACAACACAAAAACCAAGGAGGTTACATGCTCCCTACACAAAAAATCAAGAAAACCGCATGCGCAATGGCGCTCGGATTCTGCGCCCTTTCCGCCTGGAACTGCGGCGAAAGCGAAACCAAGGACAACGCCCTGACCGTCTCTAGCGAGACCGCCAGGATCGCACTCCGTCTCGAGCACAGCGACACCCCACTCCTCGACAGCCTCGTCCTCGACTGCGAAGGCGCCGACACCCTGCACTTGGTGCAGGACGGTAGCGAAGCCGAATTCAGGCTCGACCTCTTCCCGCACGAACGCTGGAAATTCTCCGCGAAGCTCTATGCAAACGGCGAACTCATGCAGATCGGCGAAATCGAAGCCAAGCTCGAAGCGGGCGAAAACACAAATCTCGCCATCCCCATGCATGCTGTCGCAGGTTTCGTCTACGTCGAAATTCCTCTCGGATTCGGGAATCCCGCAGGTATCGCCTCGGGAACGCTCACGCTCAGCTCCGGAGCCGATGTTTTCGAATATCCCATGGCCGTCGAGGGCTCGACCGCCATCTTCAAGAGCGGGGTTCTCCCCCTCGGAAGGGATTACGGGATCCGCATCGAGCTTTCCAATTCCGACGGGATTGCCATCTTCAGCCTTTCCGACACGTTCAGGCTAGACGAATCGAGCCCAGTGCCCGAGCTGAAGATAAACTCGCTCCGTGCAAGGATCGCCCTCGCCATCGAAATCGCGGCGGACGTGAACCTCGGGATTTCGCTCCCGCTCCCGGCTTCGCGGAGGGTGGCAGGAACGGGTGACCTGGTCATCAGCGAGTTCCTGGTAAACCCCGTCAAGTCCGACTCCACGCAGTTCGATTTCATCGAAATCTACAACGGGAGCAACGACACCATCGATGTCGAAAACTGCTTCATCGGCAAGAGCACGAATTCCAAGGAATCAGCCGCCATCGAGCCGCTTTCCATTCTGCCTCGCGAAGCCCTCGTGCTCGGAAACGACACTAACCCCAACACACCCGAGGAATACCGTCACACGGAACTCATGCCCACGTTCACCAAGAGCAACTCATCCACCGCGGCAGCCATCGTGCTGCACTGCGACGGCGAGATTATCGACTCCGTCTACTACGGCAAACTCGACAGCCTCCACCTTTCGGCTGTACCGCTGAACGGTTCGACCTCGACCACCAAGAGTTCGCAGTTCGACCTTTCCGGCTGGGACGACCGCGAGAACCCGGAAAACTGGTGTCTCGGGACGCCGACCCCGGGCGTTGCAAGCTTCTGCGAGTAATGAGACAAGGGAGGGCAAGCCCTCCCTAAGACCCTCCCGAGGGAAAAAAACTTCGGCAAACTGCGTTTGCCTCGCGCATACGCTTTGCGTATGCGTAAAAAACTGGTCGGCATCCTTGCCGGCCTGTTTTTTAATTCCGCAATAAAATTTGAATCTAGGCGTGCAGCTGCGCCACGGGTTTTTCCATGTCGAACAGGCGGCGCAGGAGTTCGGTCTTGGCTGGGTCGCGTTCGTCGGGGAGTGTGAGCGGCGCCATATTGATGGCGACGAGGATAGAACCCGGGTAGTTGTTGACGCACTTGATGAATTCGCTCGCCGATACACCCTCGGTGTAGAAATCCACGACAAAGGTATCCCAGTCGTCGTTTTCGATCTGCTCCATGGCTTCGGCTTCGGTCTTCACCGCCTTGAAGGTGGCCCCGACCATGAGGTCCGAAAGCACTTCGAGGCAGGCGTTTCGCCTTGCATCGTCCTCTTCCCAGATGAGAATGCGGCGTTCGCTGTAGTCACGGACAACCGCGGAATCTTCGGGAAGTTCCTCGGGGAAGAACTCCTTCGCTTCCTCGCTCATTTCGTCGTCATTTTCAAATTCGTCTAATTCTTTTGCCATAGTAGCCCAAATATAGTAAACCTGCCCCTCAAACGTTGCCATTTCTATCTTTAATTTCTAAATTTGGGCGCAAAAATTAAAACACAGGCAGATTCTATGGACCAGTCAAAAATCAGAAACGTCGCCATTATCGCCCACGTTGACCACGGCAAGACCAC